>CAYPYQ010000200.1:0-1212 GCA_964414735.1 uncultured Hydromonas sp. | reverse complement strand
TGTTCGCCATTTTGCTTGGGTTTTCACCGAAGATGGGTGCGTTGATCCAAACGATTCCGGGGCCGGTTTTGGGCGGTATTTCGATTGTTGTGTTTGGTTTGATCGCAGTATCCGGCGCAAAAATCTGGGTGGATAATAAGGTCGATTTTTCTCAGAACCGCAATCTGATCGTGGCTGCGGCGACGTTGATTCTCGGCACGGGTGACTTGACTGTCAAGCTGGGTGGCTTTACCCTGAACGGTATTGGTGTGGCGACTTTTGGCGCGATGGCGTTGTATGCTTTGCTGAATATGAAGTCAGGCGCTCAAAAATAATCAATCAGCTGCTTTGGACACAGATCGTCCGAGGTGGGTATGAAAATGGCGAGGTGCGGTATCTCGCCATTTTTTCGAATCAGGAGGTATGAATGAATTCATTGTATTACATGGCCGGATTGGGTATTGGGCTGACTGTGGCGCTACAGTCAGCCATTAATAATCAGCTGAAGATTGCGTTGGGTGGCAGTACTTTGCTCGCCGCTTTGGTGTCTTTCATTGTGGGTGGCTTGTGCTTGCTTGGGATTTATTGGGGTTCTGGGCAGCGTTTGTCGCAGTTGGCATTACTGCAAAATACGCCGTGGTGGATGCTGCTCGGCGGCGCTTTGGGTGCGATGTTTGTGTTTGGCAGTACCTTACTGGTACCGAAGTTGGGGCTGGCCTTGATGATTTCGCTGGTGGTGCTTGGGCAGATCATCATGTCGCTAATTATGGATCATCATGGTTGGCTGGGTGTGCCGGTGCAGGAGATCAGTGTGATGCGATTGTTGGGGGCAGGCTTGGTATTAGCGGGTGTGCTGTGTGTGAGTTTTGCTCAAAAATGAGATACTTTCGATAGTTTTTGAGCGGGTTGGTGGTTAATTGTTTAAACGAATAAGGACTATATGAAAAAATTACTGAATTTACTTCAATGGCGTTATGCCACTAAAAAAATGGATCCGAAGCAAGCGGTCGCTGAGGATAAGGTCGAATATATTTTGGAAACCATTCGTTTGACTGCCAGTTCAAGCGGCTTGCAACCGTACGAAGTGATTGTCGTCACCAATCCACAAGTGCGCGAGCGTATCCAAGCGATCGCATGGAATCAAGCGCAAATTACCGAAGGCTCGCATTTGCTGGTGTTTGCGGCTTGGGACAACTATACCGTTGAGCGCATCAACATTATGTTTGATCTGGT
>CAYPYQ010000199.1:0-3483 GCA_964414735.1 uncultured Hydromonas sp. | reverse complement strand
GCGTGAGGCGATGCGTGAGTGTAGATTGGCGCGATACATCACCGCTAAGTCACCGGCAAAAGCCACACCGCCGTGGGTTGGCTTGATGTGCTCGGCGTTTAGGTCGGTCAGTTCTTTGACCAACAGCGCTTCCAAACCACGCGGGCAGGGCGCGAAATAAGAGAATGTTCTCATCGGTAGGGCTCTATAAACAAACAACCACCGCAAGGGTGCAGCGGTGGTCAACTATAAAAATTACGATCCAAAAAACAGCGATATGAGGGTTTAGAACGGCTTGATCACCACCAGCGCCACGATGACCAACATCAGCACCACAGGTGCTTCGTTGAACCAGCGGTACCAAATATGTGAATGCGTGTTTTGACCAGCTTCAAAGCGCTTAAGCAGTACGCGGCAATACCAGTGATACGCGCAAACCACGGCAACGAGGGTTAGTTTGGCATGAATCCATGCGCCCGAACCCCAGAAAAAGGAAAACCAAAGCCAAAAGCCAAACACCAGCGCAGGTACGGCAATAATCGTCATGAAACGATACAAGCGCTGTGACATGCCGATCAGGCGGGCATAGGCGGCTTTATCCGTTTCTGCGGCCAGATTGACAAAAATGCGTGGCAGATAAAACAAACCTGCGAACCATGAGGCCACAAATACAATATGTAAGATTTTCAACCAGTTATAAAGCATGGCAAACACTCAATTCATGTTAAATAATCATATAAGCTATATTGTACGGCAGTTTAGCCTACTGCGGGAAACTCAATTGTCCAGAGTGTCAACCAAAACCGTTTTTCGCGTGTTATGGCGGTACGTCTTAGCATAGGCGTTTTATACAATTTAATGGAGGGAACACAATGAAACGTACTTTGATTTCAATTGCAATGATTACAACCATGGGTTTGACATTGACCGGCTGTGCGAATATGGATCGTCGTCAAACCAATACCGCTATTGGTGCTGGCGCTGGTGCGGCGATCGGCGGTGTATTGGGTCACGCCATCGGTGGTACAACCGGTAGTACGGTGGGTGGTGCCGTTGTAGGTGGTGCCGTTGGTGCCGCTGCGGGCAGTGGTGGCAGCTGGTAATAATTGCGACAAGCGATATTTATAATTGAACATCAGTTCAGATGCATAAGGAGGTTGATTGACCATACGCTATTGCGGAAAATGGTAAATCAACCTGCTTTTTATTGATCCATACAGATGGATAAAAGAATCACCGGAGTCACCATGATACAGTCCACTTTAAATAACGTTAAACATCCTTTATTTGCACGCACAGTGCTGGTTGCGGTTGTTGCTTTGGGTTTAACTGCCTGCACCACGACGCCAACGCGCGATGATCAAACTGCCATCGGTGTGGGTACCGGTGCGGTGATCGGCGGAGCCTTGGGCAACGTCATTAGTAAAAATACCGATGGCACCGTGATTGGTGCAGCAATCGGTGGGCTGGTCGGCGGAATTGTGGGACACAATTACGAAGATAAAAAAGCTGAAATCATGGGGACACCTTCAACCTCCAATTCTCAGGTGGTTAACGACGCGGTCAATACCGCAGGTTTGGACATAATGAAAATGGCCGATGGCTCCATGCGTGCCAATGTATCCGGTGATGCGGGTTTTAATACCGGCAGTGCAGTAGTACGTGACAGTTACATCAGCTCCTTGGAAAAATTATCCCGCACGATTAATGCATATCCAAACAGCCGTGTAGTCATCATCGGTCACACCGATAATGTCGGCTCGGAAATGGCCAATCAAAATCTGTCATTGGCGCGTGCTACGGCTGTGCGCAATTATCTGGAAAGTACAGGTACATCCGCCAGCCAGATGCAGGTGTATGGTCGTGGTGCGACTCAACCGATCGCCAGCAATGAAAGTGCCGAAGGGCGTGCGAAAAACCGTCGTGTGGAAGTATTTATTTATCCGGCGAACATTCGATATTAAGTTTTTGTATGATGTTGTGGCTACAGGCATGTAACGTGGCGATGACACTTAAATAAACAAAACCCCAACCGAATGGTTGGGGTTTTTTGCTGGGAGTGTGATTAAAAGAACGTATCTCTTAGAACGGAATGTCGTCTTCCAAATCATCCACCGGTTTGGCCGGAGCAGCTGAACGTGCTGCCGGGCGTGCTGCGGGAGCTGATGGAGCCGGTGCACCATAACCATCATCGTAGGCGACGCCACCACTGCCGCCGCTGCGGCTACCGAGCATTTGCATTTGATCGGCGATGATTTCGGTGGTGTATTTTTCGACGCCGGATTGGTCGGTCCATTTGCGGGTGCGCAGACGGCCTTCGATGTAGACTTGCGAGCCTTTTTTCAGGTATTCGCCAGCGATTTCAGCTAAGCGGTTAAAAAATACCACGCGGTGCCATTCCGTGATTTCCTTTTGTTCGCCGCTGTGTTTGTCTTTATAGCGGTCGGTGGTGGCGATAGACACGTTGGTGATTGCGTTATTGTCCGGTGTGTAGCGCACTTCGGGATCGCGTCCCAGATTACCCACGAGAATGACTTTATTGATTGATGCCATGATGTATCCTTTTTCAAGTGATGTACCTAATATGAGCAAGCCGACATAGCGGATGTCATAGCGTTTATAAAATAGGTGTCGCCGCTGTTACCTGACGACGCAGGCATTGTAGCCGTTTTATGGTTGATTTTGCGGGTTTTTCGGTTATTTTTATGACAAAAGGGAAGCCGATAGGCTTCCCGTGATGTTCAATCAAAATGTGTAACGCTATGATTTATCGGCAATATTGTTCTGCCGCTTGGCGGAATACGCCGCCATTTTGGGTGGGCAGCCAATTCCCGCTGTTGTGGGCGCTTTGCGCAATCAGTTTACCGGCGGCAAACGGTTTTTCGTAGTATTTGACGGTTGGCATGTCGTATTGCTTTTTCGCGCAGTCAATCACATACGTGCCGGTTAGGGATTGATGACCGCCTTGTGCAATTTTGTTGTAGTTGAGCAAGCCTGGAAAACGCACCCATGTTTTGCCATTGCGACGTTCGGTACGTACTTGGCGTGGGTCAACCAGTAAATGCCATTGATCGCCGACGAATGAGTCGACTTTATGCAAGGTATAGTCAGAGCGGCCGCTGGCACGATTTTGATCCGCACCGATGAATTCGGCGAAATTTTCACCGATGAATAGGGCGCGATTGTCATCTTTGCCTTTGAGGTCAATCACTGAGCCATTCGAACGCCAGACGGCATTACCGGATGAGCGGAATGAGGAGGCTTTGTTGCCCAGATAGTTTTCAACCAAGGTGTAGCGTGTGGTATTGCCTGCGGATTTCAGGTTTAACCATACGTTAATACCCGAGCAGCTTGCGCATGGAATTGTGCCGGTGTAGTAGCCTTCCCAATCGACGCTGTTGCGCGTGGTGTGTCCATCCACGATCACCTGAGGTGGTACTACGACCACGACGGCAGGTGTTTTGGTAGCCGTGCTGGTTGTCGCTGTGGTGCTACATGCGCTGA
>CAYPYQ010000198.1:0-8300 GCA_964414735.1 uncultured Hydromonas sp. | reverse complement strand
CCTACTATGCGGTGGCCGATGTGGTGCTGATGGGCGGCACGTGGCTGCCCTACGGCGGGCAAAATTTCCTTGAGCCAATGGCGCTGGGCAAACCGGTGATCGTGGGTGAGAGCATCTATAATTTTGAGCAAATTGGTGTGGATGCGGTGCAAAAAAGCGTATTATGGCAAGCACAGAATTTTGAGCAGGCATTGCCGCTGGCGCAGCGTACACCGGCGCATCAAAGTGAAGCTATTTTCAGTTTTGTGCAGCAGCAGATCGGTGTGGCGGAAAAGCTTTTAAAAGTATTATTTGAATCACAGCAAAACAGTTCGGAAAGTAAAAACCAATGATTGAAAAGTTAACGTTTGGGTTGTTTTCCAAAGAAGACTCGCATAGTTTCATGCGTTTGATGGATTATGTGCGCCCCTACAAATCCCGCATTATTTTTGCGCTCCTTGCGATTGTCGGTGTGGCAGCGACAGAAAGTTACTTGGCAGCGTTTATCGCACCGTTGGTCAATTTTGGTTTCGCGGCACCACGAGCTGCTCCGTCGCATGAAGGTGTGCAGGGTGCGCTGGATACCGTACTTCATTTCAAAGAGCGACTCAATTACATGATTTAGGGGACGGCCAATAAAGTCTGGGCGGTTCCTCTGTTTTTTATATTTTTGGTGGTGGTGCGCGGAGCGTGTCGTTATATCAGCTCGTATTTGTTGTCATGGGTTGGTGCGGTGGCGTTGAGTCGCTTGAGAAGCGATATGTTTAACAAAATGCTGTTTTTGCCGTCAAAATATCAGCAGGAAGTGCCTTCGGCCATCTTGTCCAGCCGGTTTTTGCTGCAAGCCGATATGGTGATGAATAACGCCAGCAATGTATTTATCACGCTGACGCGGGATACGATGATTGTCATTGGTTTGGTATTCGTATTGCTGTATCTGAACTGGCAATTAAGCTTAGTGGTTTTGTTGATTTTTCCGGTGTTGTCTTGGCTCTCCCGATACTATCGGGATCGGTTGAAAAAGATTCAGGCAGGTGCGCAGGCGGGTGTCGCAGACATGACCAATGTCATTAATGAAGTGCATCAAGGGCATCGCGTGGTGAAATTATTTGGCGGTTATGCCAATGCGTTGGAACGGTTTACATTTGTCAATGACCGTATTGTCCGATTGACCAAAAAAATGAATCAGGCTTCATCCGCACGCTCCCCATTCAGCGAGTTGATTGCCTCGATTGCCTTAGCCATCGTGATTTTCATTGCATTGTGGCAGAGCCAAGAGGGGCAGACGACCATCGGTGAATTTATGGCGTTTATCGTGGCGATGTTGCAAATGGTCAGCCCGATTAAAAATTTGTCCAATATCAGCATTCCGATGCAAGCCATGTTCATCGCTTCGGATTCGGTTTGTGAATTTTTGGATACGCCGAATGAGCCCGACTCCGGCACAATTGAAATGGATGCGGTAAAAGGCGCGCTTACATTTGCCGATGTGACGGTACAGTATCAAGGTCAAGCTAAAAAAGCCTTGGATGGTTTTAATTTGGCTATTCAGCCGGGTGAAAAAGTCGCTTTGGTTGGACGTTCGGGCAGCGGGAAAACCACGGCGGTTAACCTATTACCACGGTTCATTACGGCCAATTCAGGGCAAATTTTAATTGATGGCGTGAATATCCAAGAAGTCAAACTGGAAAGCCTGCGCAGACAATTTGCACTGGTATCGCAAGATGTATTTTTGTTTGACGATACGCTGTACCAAAACGTCATTTACAGCCGTCCGAACGCAACGGATGCGGATGTTGAAAATGCACTCAAGGCTGCTAATTTGTGGGATTTCGTTGCACAAAACCCTGAAGGTTGGCATCAACGCATCGGTACGAACGGTAATCAGCTCTCCGGTGGGCAACGTCAGCGTGTGTCCATCGCTCGTGCGATTTTAAAAGATGCGCCGATCTTGCTGCTGGATGAAGCGACCAGCGCGCTGGATAATGAATCGGAACGTTTGGTACAACAGGCTTTAGAGCGACTCATGCACGGCCGCACCAGCATCATCGTTGCGCACCGCTTAACCACCATTGAGCAATCGGATCGCATTGTGGTGATGGATGAGGGACACATTATTGAGCAGGGCACGCACGATCAGCTGTTGCAGATGAATGGTTATTATGCCAAATTGAGAGCCATGCCTAAACTCGATGCTTAATATCCGATGGATTTTTCATGACGAAAATATGGGTTATTGGAGCGGGTTTTTCGGGTGCTGTGATTGCTCGTGAACTGGCCGAAGCGGGATTGCAAATTGAGGTATACGAGGCGCGTTCGCATGTCGCGGGGAACTGTCACACCGAGCGTGATGCGGCGACCGATGTGATGGTGCATGTGTATGGCCCGCATATTTTCCATACGGATAATGAGCGCGTGTGGGCGTACGTGCAGCGCTTTGATCGTTTTATGCCGTATGTGAATCGTGTGAAAACAGTGTCAAAAGGCAAGGTGTATTCTCTGCCGGTGAATCTGCACACCATCAATCAGTTTTTTAATGTGGCTTTGCGCCCAGACGAGGCGCGTGCCTTGATTCAGGAAAAAGCGGATAACAGCATTGAGGAACCGAAATCGTTCGAAGAGCAAGCATTGAAATTCGTGGGTAAAGAGTTGTATGAAGCGTTTTTCAAAGGCTACACACTGAAGCAATGGGGCACGGATCCGAAAAACTTACCGGCCAGTATTTTGCAGCGTTTGCCTTTGCGTTTTAACTACGACGATAATTATTTCAATCATCGTTTCCAAGGGATGCCAGAGCATGGCTACACGCACATCGTGCAGGCGATGCTGGATCACCCGAACATTTCCGTGACGCTGGGACAAAAATTGTCGCGTGATGAAGTGCGCGCACGTACCGATGTGGCGCATGTGTTCTACAGCGGTCCGATTGATGCGTGGTTTGATTTTACCAAGGGACGGTTGGGCTATCGCACGCTCGATTTTGAACGTCATGAGGCCGAAGGCGATTACCAAGGTGGCGCGGTGGTGAATTACGGCGATCAGGATGTGCCGTTCACGCGTATTTCCGAGCACAAGCATTTTGCGCCATGGGAGTCGCATGAGCGTACGGTGTATTTCAAAGAGTTCTCGCGTGCCTGTGGTGAGCAGGATATTCCGTACTATCCGATTCGTCTGGTGGAGGAAAAAGCCATGCTGAACGAGTATGTGGACTTGGCCAAAGCTGAGCCAAACGTGACTTTTGTGGGGCGTTTGGGTACGTATCGCTATCTGGATATGGATGTGACGATACTGGAGGCGTTGGAAACGGCGGATCGGTATCGAGCGTCGCTTTAACATGAGCACAATGAGATGGTTCTTGAACTGAGGAGGTTTGGGTGGGAGCGTTATTAAGCATTTTGGTTCCTGTTTATAATGTTTCACCTTATTTGGCGGATTTCTTGGCGTCTTTTCAAGGTGAGGTGGACGCGGGTGTCGAGCTTGTTTTCTGGGATGATGCGTCCAGCGATCACTCCGTCGAAATCATACAAACATGGCAAGCGGCACAGACGCGTTATGATGTTAAACTGTTTCGAAACGCAAGCAATCAAGGTGTAACCCAAACCAGACAACATTTATTGTCCAAGGCTCAAGGCGAATATATCTGGTATGTGGATCCGGATGATCTTTTGGCCAATGATGCGGTTGACGTCGTGATTCGCACGTTAAACCGTCATCGGCCGGATGTTTTTTTGTTTGGCTATCAGGTGTTTGATGACGCGACCGGACGCACGAAAGCGCAGGAGCAATTGCTTTTTAAATCTGCGGATGTCAAAGTCAATGATCCCGCGCATGAGCTGTATCAAGTGGCGATACAGGACAATAAACATTATTTCTGGAACAAGGTGTTCAAGCACGCTATCGTGGCGCATATCGAGATTCAGGCAATGCCGGTTTACGAAGATATTTATTATGTACCGACGTGGCTTTTTCATTGTCAAAACTATGTTTATTTAGATCAGCCATTGGTCAAATACCGTTTGCGTGAAGGCTCGCTTTCCCATCGAAATGATTTTACTCAGGTATACGCAATCTACGCGTATTTGGATCAGGCGGCGTTTTGTTTGAAACAGATCGGCGAGGGCAAAACCTACGCCTATCTGCTGTACAAAGCGTATATGCACTACTATCGTTTGCAAAAAGCGTTGAATAAGCGCGACGGAGCAATAACTGAGTCAGATGCAGTGCCATTATCCGCTGCGCTGCTGGACATCCGTCAACACCATTTCCCTGTTTCGGGATGGGGCTTGGTGGGTCAATTAGGCAAAAGCGGTATGTTTGGCAAGATGCTGAAATTGGCTCTGATCCTAACCAAACAGTCGCATTATGGCTAAAAGGAGCGCCACAGATTTAGGTCTGAAGGGCATGATTCAATATTTTTTTCGCCATACTCTCCCAAGAGGCCGGCTGATAGTGTGCTTGAATGTATTGCTCTTTGGCGCGCAAGTCATCGGGATGGGAGATTAAATAGGCGATGCGATCCGCCCACTCCTGAGGATCGTCGGGTTTGCAGTATTCGACAAAATCGCCTCCCACCTCCGGCAGTGAGCCTGTGTTCGCGGATAGACAGTATTTGCCCAGCGACAGACTTTCTGCCAAAGGCAGACCGTAGCCTTCGGTAAAAGATGGGTACAGGGTAAACATGCAGTTTTTGTATAGGGCGACCAGCTCGTCATCCGATACCTTGTTTAGAATCACAATGCGGTCTCGCACTCGTTCATCCTGTGACAGTGTTTTGAGAAAATCATCGACTAACCAACCCTGCGCGCCCACAAATACGATTTTCGGCGGATTGGGAATACCCATCTCCAGTAGCTTGAGATAGGCATGGTAGAGCACTTGATGATTTTTACGAATCTCTATGGTGGAGACATACAATAAATATTGATCTTGTAGCAGAGCGTTTACCGCGGATGAAATTGCGCGGCCTGTTTGCTGTTTGTAAATATCGCAGCCCAGCGTGACGACGTTCATGGGGGGTTGAGGTAAGCCTTTTCCCGCAATATATTTTTGCAGTTCGACTTTGGTAAATTCGGAGTTACACCAAAATTCGTCAACGGCTTTGATGGTGTTGTCCATGTAGCGAATGAACTCCTTGGGGTTGCGATTAAAATATTGGGGATGAGTAATTGGGATAATGTCATGATTCATGACATGTACGTTAAGGTTCATTTTTTGTTTAATACAGAGTAAATCCAGCATATCGCCGGAGCCTAACTCCTGCCCTACGGTAATCACCGTATCGCCATTGTTAAATGGATGCGAGCATAAACCCAATTGTCTTTTTAATTTACGAATGCGTTTTCGGATGCTGGTTTGTGTTTTATAGATACGCTTTTGGAATTTGTTTTGATACGGCAGTGGAATGGAATGGGCTGTCCCGTCGGCTTTTTTTTGGAATCGAGATAATGCTTGATCCACTGTTTCGGCTTTTTCCGCAATAAAACCGATTTTCGGATCGAAGCGACAAAAGGCAATTGGAAATTGATCTTGAAGTTCTCGGGCGTATTTGGCTAATTCGTATTCGGTACGAATAATGCCAGTGAATTTATTGCTATTGGCGATGTGTGATAAATAGATCCAAATCATGTAATCTCTCCCTGTTTTATTTTCTCATCCGTTTATACAGTGAATGTGTGAAAGAATGATGGGTAATCAATAATTCTCGGTTTTGAGAGTAATGATTCGGGAAGTTTTTTTCGTGCGCCATCACATTTTCGTCGGGTTTGTTTAACGTGTATAGCGAGTAGTGAATCCCCATATCTTCCATTTGGCGAATGTAGCGGTGAGGGAAGCGGTCTTTGACTGCATCAATCGCAAACGTATACGCAAATGGCCCTGTGACACGCAGTGCCGCACGTTTCCCAATGCCATGCAGCCAAGGATTGTATACCAGCAGATTACCTAAAACAGTGTCAATCACGGCTTTTAAGAATGGATGCCCCAGTGCGCAAACAATGGCCCATTGGATATATTCGCCCAAGGGAAATCGGGAGAGTTCTTTCTCACGGTTGGGCATTTGAGACCAATGCGATAAGATGAACTGGTCTTCTGGCAGGAGAGTAGCGTTCAGCGGTTGGGTGATCGTTGATTTGATGTCAAGGTAAACGCCGCCTTTTTTGTACATCAATAAATATCGGAATAAATCAGCGCGAGCAGGGCCAATTTTGGGGTTGATCCGCTGATAAAGCGCTAAAATCGGTTCGCCATATTCATTCAAAATAAATTGCTCAACGGCTGCATCGTCATAAAAATGATAGATCCAGTCTGGGTTGAGGCGGGACATTTTTTCTATATTCTCTTTCCACTCGGGTTTCAGATTATCCCAGCTGGAATAGGTTTGGTGAATATCTTTCGGAATCCCCTTGCCCAATGAAAGTGCAGGGATTTCGTAAGGGTGAACGCCTTTGTTGAGCAGTAGCTGATATTGACCAATTCCCATTGAGTATGAAGCCTTTATTCTGTACAAAGTAGACGATTCGCGCTTACTGGTTGGCTTCCAGAATGCGTTTCAAGTCGCGCGCGACATCCGCCCAGTCGCGTAAACGAGTCGACTTGATCTTGTTTTCAAGCGCTTCACGATGCTCCGGCTGGTAAACCAATCGTCGGACAGCGTCAGCGATGCTGTCAACCGACAGCGGATCGCAGTATTCAACCAAATCCATGCCCACCTCCGGTAAAGAAGTGGTGTTGGACACAACCGCTGTTTTGCCGTAGCTCAATGCCTCGCCAACAGGTAAACCCCAGCCTTCATAGGTGCTGACCATGGATGCAAACAAGCAGTGCTTGTATAATAATTCCAGCTCCTTGTCGCTTGCGTGGTCAATGATGGTGACATAGCCATATAAATTACCGGTTGCTTGAAGCAGGTCAAAAAATCGCTCATTCATCCAGCCGCGACGACCGGCAAATACCAAGCGCGGTAAATCGGTGTGACCTTCTTCCAACAGTTTTTTCCAAGCAAGTGCGAGACGCCACGTGTTTTTACGGATTTCAATGGTACCCACGTGCAATACGAATTTATCATTGAGTAAGCTTCGACACAAATTGCTAATTTTTGCGATGTTTTCTAAATGCTCAGGTAGTTGAACAATGCTATCTGAATTTTTTTCTGAGTTTTGATCCGATGAGGGTTCAATAATTGGCACGCCCGTTTGAGTCAACGGTAATGTTTTTACTGAAAGAGCAATGTCGTTTTTTTGTAAAAATAATTGCAAGTCTTTTTTTGTGTATTCAGAGTTGGTTAAATAAAAATTCGTATACGCGGTTGATTGCATCATCCAGTTAAAAAATACACTTGTGACCTCTGGATCAACTAAATTTGGAGCCAATGTAGGTATGAGATCATGTACCAAGGTAATGATTTTTAAGTTATTGGCCTTTGCTGTCTTGAATGCCTTAATATATTTCTTTCCCCAAGTTGAGTCCAATAAAATCAGCTTGTCATTTGGTTGGGCAATATCGTACAGTGATCGAATAACATTTAATGGGATGGTTTTTTGTCGATTCTTTTTCCACTCGCTTACCGTGGTTCCTCTCTTTTGAAATAGCTCCTCATTTTGAAATAGTGCTGCAATATCATAACGAGTACGGTGAAAATAATATTTTTTCTTATCATGAATGTATTTTTGTAACAAATACAGCAATGAACCCGAAATAATTCCAATGTCTTGAAACAGTTTCTGTGTTTGCTCGGGGGATGGTAGGGTTTTGTAGCTAATTTGATTTAAGTTGATGGCACAATGCTTTTCTGTGTTGGGATGTAAGAAGCTAATCCACAGATTTTGATTGTCCTCGGAAAGTTTTTGATATTCAGAGATGATCATTGCTACTACACGCTGAATACCGGAGTAATGCGGATGGTGAGCCAGATATTCGATTGTTGAGCTGATATCAAAAAAAATCTGAGTGTTTTTGTCGGAGGTTTTCATAAAAAATTGAATAAACAAAATAAGGACTGTTTTATGGAACCAAAATCACTGTTTAATTAGTTCAGATAATTCGACAGTTTTTACATTAAGCAGATTTGCATTATTACGCGACTCCACATTCAGTCGCAATATTGGTTCGGTATTGGAGGCGCGTACATTGAATCGCCATGCGCCCATATCCATGCTGAGCCCGTCGATATGCTCGACTTTGGCCGCTTCTTTTGCGTAGCGTTCTTCCAGTAATTGCAATACGCGTTTGGCATCGTCGACAACGAAGTTGATCTCGCCACTGCACGGGTGCAACGCCATTCGTTCTTTGACCAAATCTTTGAGTGTCATACCGGTATCGGATAA
>CAYPYQ010000197.1:0-7748 GCA_964414735.1 uncultured Hydromonas sp. | reverse complement strand
GCGATCACCATCGTGCAAACCATACGCAATGCGATCATGTCGGCGAGCATTCTCGCCTCGGTCGCGTTGATCGCACTCATGGGTGCGCTGGCGACAGCGCATAACAAAGCGGATTGGGCGATTCTGAGCACGATCATTCTGATGGTGGCAAGTGCGACCTGCTCGGCGATTTCAATCGGGTTATTGGCGCGCCTGAGCTTTCAGACACAATTCAAAGATGTTTCTTTGGAATTAACGGCGCAACGCATCCGCCACGCGCTCACATTGATTTGGAGTGCCGTGGCGTTGTTTGTGTTGGCTTTGGCTGTGGCCGCTTTAGAATTGTGGTTGTAAGGCGCTAAAAACTTACACCGTTGTTTCTTTAATTTCTTTATCCCCATTCCACGGCGCAATCTTAAATAGCATCAGCATCCCCGGAACCGCCAACACCATACACAAATAGAAAAACGATTCCCAGCCCATACGCTCCACCAACCAGCCGGTCGAGGCATTGATGAATGAGCGCGGCACTGCCGTCAAACTCGTGAATAATGCCAATTGCAACGCGGTATACGCCGGATTGGTGGTGCGCGCGATGAAGGACACAAACGCCATCGTCCCCAAACTCATGGCGAAGGTTTCCGCCGCAATCACCAGCGCCAGCAACATACGCTCACGTCCGCCAATGGTTTCAAACGGACCGTAATGCGCCAGCACAACGAAGGCCAAAATCGCCAAAGCCTGCGCAAAACCAAACACCCACAACGCCTTATTGATCCCCAACCGCAACATCCAAATACCCGCAAAAATCCCGCCGGCAATGCTGGACGCCAAACCAATCCCTTTATTGATCGTACCCAGATCGGTTTTGCTAAAACCCATTTTCAGCACAAAGGTGGATTGCAGCGCGGTTGCCATGCTGTCGCCCAACTTGTACAGCAGCATAAAGGCCAAAATAAACAACGCGTATTTCCAGCCCTGACGCGTAAAAAACTCGACGAATGGCTCTACCACCGAGCTGACCAAGGTTTTCGGAGCGGATTTCGACGCAGCCGGCTCCTTGACAAACAGCGACATCAGCACGCCCGGAATCATAAACAACGCGGTGATGAAAAACACCATCTGCCACGACACATGATCGGCCAAAATCAACGACAGCGCCCCTGGAATAAAGCCCGCGATTTTGTACGCATTCACGTGAATACTGTTGCCCAGCCCCAATTCTTTATCGGTCAAAATCTCACGGCGAAACGCATCCACCGCGATGTCCTGCGTCGCCGACAAGAACGCCACCGCGATCGACAACAGCACCACCCATTTCAGCTGCGCCTGCGGATTCACCATACCATATACCGCCATCCCGACCAGCAGACCCATCTGCGTCACCAGCATCCAGCTGCGGCGGCGACCTAAAAACGGAATCAGACTGTAGCGATCCAGCAGCGGCGCCCACAAAAACTTAAATACATACGGCATCTGCGTCAATGAAAACGCAGCAATGGTTTTAACGGTCAAACCATACGACAGCAGCCACGCAGGTAAAAGCTGAATGATGAAAAACAGCGGCAAACCGGATGAAAATCCCGTGAAAATACAGGTCAGCATCTGTTTGGTAAAAATCAAGTGATACCACGGCTGATTCGCCCAATCAATGTCATGATTCGCGGCGGGCATATCGTTTTTTTTCAGATCAGTGCTCAATGGAAGTCCTCTTTTTAAAATTCATTCAAACTAAAGCCATATTGCATCACGATCGGCGCATGGTCGGAGAATTTTTGTTCGGTATAAACCGTCGTCGTATGCATTTGCTCGGCTACCGCATGGCTGGCGAGCTGATAATCAATGCGCCAACCGACGTTATTCTCATATGCGCGACCGCGATTGCTCCACCAGGTATATTGCTCCGTTTCCGGATGTAAACGACGATAGGTATCGTGCAGCGCGCATTCATCTAAAAATTGCGTCAGCCACGCGCGCTCCTCGGGTAAAAAGCCGGAATTTTTGATGTTACCCTTCCAATTTTTCAGATCCAGCTCATGGTGCGCAATATTCACGTCACTACAAATGATGATCTCACGCCCCTGCGCACGCAGCGCCTGAATATGCGGTAAAAACAAGGCCAAAAAGCGGTATTTGGCCTCCTGACGCTCCGGAGCGGACGAGCCGGACGGGAAATACACCGAAATCACCGACAGCTTGCCGAAACGCGCTTCAACATATCGACCCTCACGGTCAAATTCGCCACCGCCGTCAAAACCGATGATCACCTCATCCGGCGCATGGCGGGTGTACAGTCCGACACCGCTGTAGCCTTTTTTTTCTGCATACTGAAAATATCCGTGCAACCCGTCAAACTCAGCAAAAGTCGACTCGACCACATCGGCCTGTGCTTTGAGCTCCTGCACGCAGACGATATCGGCCGATTGCTGGCTTGCCCAATCAAAAAAACCTTTGGTATTGGCCGAACGAATGCCGTTTAAATTGGCAGAAATAATTTTTGTCATCATATTGTGTTGTTTATTGTGTACGCTTTTGGGATGAAATTGTAACCGAATTTTCCCTCAGACACCTCGCCTAAGCGTGCAAATCCGCGCATAAGTAAGGTGGATTTCTCATGACTTTTGTCATAAAGTAGCGCAAAGAAGGTCTTTTTAGGGCAAAATATAGGACGCATACCCATGAGAGTGACAAAGTGTAATTTGTTTAATATAAATCAAATAGTTGCGATGTTTTTGTTTTTCCCCCTAATCGATTATCTTTCGATATAATAGCCCCCACCGCTTTTAGGAAAACGATTACATTTGAGAAAGGACTCAGGATGAATCTCAAATCCACCTTGCAAGAAAATGCTACAGCATCCCATACCGATTCTGAATTTTTAAAAGCCGAAATCTTGTCAAAGCTGGCATATTCGGTCGGCAAAGATCCACAAACCGCGAACAGCACCGACTGGTTGACCGCCACAATTCTCGTGGTACGCGACCACATTGTGGATGCGTGGATGGCAACCACCCGCGAAAACTATCGCGCTGAGAAAAAGCGCGTGTACTACCTCTCTCTCGAATTTTTGATCGGTCGCCTGCTGCGCGACGCAATGAACAATTTGCAACTGACCGACGGCATCAGCCAAGCGTTGTCCGAGTTGAACGTGGACATTGATTTTATCCGCGAACTTGAGCCGGATGCAGCTTTGGGTAACGGCGGCTTGGGCCGTCTGGCCGCATGTTTCATGGAATCCATGGCCAGTATCGGCGTACCGGCGTATGGCTACGGCATTCGCTATGATCACGGCCTGTTCCGCCAAGCGATCGAAAACGGCGCTCAAGTGGAATATCCTGAAAACTGGCTGAACTTCGGCAATCCGTGGGAATTCATGCGTCGCGAAGCAAACTACCACATCGGTTTCGGCGGTACGGTTGAAGTCACTACTGAATGGGACGGCGCAACCACCTCCGTGTGGCATCCGGCCGAAGTGGTTCGCGCCATCGCCTACGACACACCGGTGGTGGGCTGGCGTGGTGAAAGCGTAAACACGCTACGTCTGTGGCGTGCGCGCGGCACGAGCGAAATCAAACTGGATATTTTCAACTGCGGCGACCACATGGGCGCACTGTCTGAAAGCAATCGTGCACGCAGTATTTCGCGCGTATTGTATCCGGCGGATGACAGTCCGGCAGGTCAAGAGCTGCGCCTGCGTCAGGAATATTTCTTCACCTCCGCCTCACTGCAAGACATCACTCGTCGTCACCTCCAGCAGTACAGCACTCTGGACAATCTGGCCGAGAAAGTCGCCATTCAGTTGAACGACACGCATCCGGCGTTGGTCGTGGCCGAATTGATGCGCCTGCTGATTGACCAACACAATATGAAGTGGGAAAAAGCATGGGAAATCACCCAAGGCGTGGTGTCCTACACCAACCACACGCTGCTGCCGGAAGCCTTGGAGCGCTGGTCGGTTAATCTGATGGAGCGCATGTTGCCACGCCACATGCAGATTATCTATGTGATTAACGCACGCCTGCTGGCTCAAGTGAAAGAACAATTCCCGAGCAACGACGCACTGCTCAGCGCCATATCCCTGATCGACGAGCACGGCGGTCGCCATGTACGCATGGGCAATCTGGCGTTTGTCGGCTCGCACAAGGTCAACGGCGTGTCAGCGCTGCACTCGGATTTGATGAAGCAAACGGTATTCCGCGAGCTGCATCAAGTATTCCCTGACCGTATTTGTAACAAAACCAACGGCATCACCCCACGCCGCTGGCTGATGCAGGCCAATCCAGATTTGACCGCATTGCTGCGTGAAACCATCGGTGATGCGTTCTTGGACGACGCATCCCGTCTGAAAGATCTGATTCCGTTTGCCGATGATGCCGCGTTCCGCGAAAAGTTCCGCGCGGTGAAGCAGGCCAATAAAACGCGCTTGGCGCAGCTGATCCAAGATCGCGTCGGCGTGCGTGTCAATCCGAACGCCATGTTTGATGTGCAAGTCAAACGCATGCACGAGTACAAACGCCAGCATTTAAACATTTTTGAAACAATTGCTCTGTACAATGACATCCGCGCCAACCCGCATAAAAACTGGGTTCCGCGTGTTAAAGTCTTTGCTGGCAAGGCCGCAGCGAGCTATTGGCAAGCCAAATCCATTATCCGCCTGATTAACGACGTGGGCAATGTCGTGAACAACGACCCGCTCGTCGGCGATTTGCTCAAAGTGGTGTTCATCCCGAACTACAACGTCTCAACCGCCGAAGTCATCATGCCGGCGGCAGACCTGTCCGAGCAAATTTCTACTGCCGGTTTGGAAGCCTCCGGTACGGGTAATATGAAATTCGCCCTGAACGGCGCGCTGACCATCGGTACGCTGGATGGTGCGAACGTAGAGATTTTGGAAAACGTCGGCGCGGATAACATTAAGATTTTCGGCATGACCGCACAAGAGGTTGAAGCACTGCGCGTCAGCGGCTACAACCCGCGTGCCACCATCGAAGCGATTCCTGCGCTTAACGATGTACTCGAAGCGGTCGGCAGCGGGGTGTTCTCACCGGACGATCAGCATCGTTACGCCAGCTTGGTTGAATCCATGTACAACAGCGATCATTTCCTCGTTGCACCGGACTTCGTCAGCTACGCACAGGCGCAACGCGAGCTGGATGCGCTGTGGTTGGATCAGGATCAGTGGCAGAAAAAAGCCATCCTCAATACAGCCAATATGGGGTGGTTTTCATCCGACCGTACCATCGCTGAATACGCACGCGAAATTTGGGGAGTGCCTCTCGCCTGAGTCTGACACCGCAAGCCGTATTCCGCAACGGTCGCCAATACTCGATTTCAGGCCGACGGTCTGAAATCGGGTCAATCATGGGCACGATCGGAGATGGGTGTATGCGTTACCAATTCTATAGTTGGCAGCGTATGCGTAAAGGTGTACACTGAACCCATAGCCGTAGTTGCTCTTTCATACAATATGTGGGAGGTGGGTCATGTCCGAACAAGTTTATACAACGAACACCGATGCAAACCATGCGTCGACAACAACGGATAACGGCGCACCACCAAACGAGCGATCAACCTTTTTAGGCGAACTGGATCGTTATCTATTTGCGCAAAGCACCCACTTCAATCTCTACGACAAAATGGGCGCGCATGTGCGCGACGGCGGCACGTATTTCACCGTCTGGGCGCCGAACGCTTCCAAAGTCTCGGTTGTTGGTGATTTCAACTACTGGGATCCACACGCCAACGCCATGCACCGCCACGCCGAGAGCGGCCTGTGGGAATTGTTCATCCACGGTTTGGGCGAAGGGACGGTGTATAAATACGCCATTCACGACGCGCACGGCAATCTGTTGCCGCTCAAGGCCGATCCGTACGGCTTCGCTGCCGAGCTGCGTCCGGCGAACGCCTCCAAAGTATTCAACATTCACGACTATCAGTGGAGCGATGGCGAGTACATGGCGCAACGCGCGCAAAATAATCCGTATATCCAGCCGATCAGCATTTACGAAGTGCATTTGGGCTCGTGGCAGCGCGACGAGAATGGTCAATTCCTGAGCTACGATGAGCTGGCCAAACGACTGGTTGCCTATGCCAAAGACATGGGCTTTACCCACATCGAAATCTTGCCGGTGTCCGAACATCCGCTGGATGCTTCGTGGGGTTATCAACCCATCGGCATGTACGCACCGACCGCACGTTTTGGTTCGCCGGACGGCTTTGCGCGTTTGGTTAACCATGCACACGAAAATGGCATCGGCGTGATTCTGGACTGGGTTCCGGCACATTTCCCGACCGACGCACATGGTTTGTCGATGTTCGATGGCAGCACGCTGTATGAACACTCTGACCGCCGACGTGGATTTCATCCCGATTGGAACACGGCCATTTACGACTTTGGTCGCGGCGAAGTGGCAGGATTTTTGATCAATAACGCCCTGTTTTGGCTCGAGCATTACCATCTGGATGGTCTGCGCGTGGATGCGGTCGCTTCGATGTTACACCTGAATTATTCGCGCAAACAAGGCGAATGGGAACCCAACCAACAAGGCGGCAGCGACAATATCGAAGCCATTGCCTTCATCAAAAAACTCAATCAAATCATTCATGAACGCGTGCCTTCGGCGCTGATGATCGCCGAGGAATCCACCTCATTCCCGAAAGTCTCACAGCACCTGATGCACGGTGGCTTGGGCTTTAATTTCAAATGGGATTTGGGCTTCATGCACGACACGCTGGACTATTTCAGCCTCGATCCGGTGTACCGCAAATACCACCATGACAAACTGACGTTCAATCAAATGTATGCGTACAGCGAGCATTTCGTTTTACCGCTATCACACGACGAAGTCGTGCATGGCAAAAGCTCGCTGATTCACAAAATGAATGGCGATGATTGGCAAAAATTCGCCAACCTGCGCGCCTATTACGCCTATATGTGGGGCTATCCGGGCAAAAAACTGCTGTTCATGGGGCAGGAGTTCGCGCAACGCGCCGAATGGAACGAAAATCAGAGCTTGGACTGGCATCTGACCCAGTATCATGAGCACTCCGGCATGCAGCGCCTGATCAGTGATCTGAACCATTTTTACCGCAGCGCACCGGCATTGTACGAGAGCGAATACAGTTGGAATGGATTTGAATGGCGTGTGGTCGAAGATCGCGACCAATCCGTTTTGGCCTGGCTGCGCCGTGGGCACAAAACCAATCAGCTGGTGCTGGTGGTAGCCAACCTCACCCCAGTACCGCACCACGGCTACGAAATTCGCGTCCCACAAGGAGGCGTTTGGCACGAAGCCATCAATACCGACGCCAGCACCTACGGCGGTACCGGCATGGGCAATTTGGGTCAGGTCGTCGCACACACCCGTGCATGGCCGCAGCTGTGGCCGGTTGACACCTCGGTCAAACAACCGATTAGCCTCACACCTGTGCTACCGGTGCATACGCCACCCTTGTATGTCGAACATATTTTATCCCTTAGTTTGCCACCGTTGGCCACCCTGATGTTTGAGTGGCACGGCGATTGATTTCCCGATTTTAGTTAACCCGAATAGAAACAATAACTCATGATACTTGAAGGAGAAAAAGATGGACAGAATGCCCGTTAACCGTAACTATCCGCATATTGCCCAAGAAGCAATGGCATTCGTTTTGGCCGGCGGTCGAGGTTCGCGCCTGCTGGAGTTGACCGATGCACGCGCCAAACCCGCGGTATATTTCGGTGGGAAAACGCGCATTATTGATTTCGCATTGTCCAACGCCCTGAACTC
>CAYPYQ010000196.1:0-1909 GCA_964414735.1 uncultured Hydromonas sp. | reverse complement strand
CACATACGGCGTTTCCCAATCATCCGCTGCCTTAGCCAGCTCATGCGAATTAAAATCGCAGTACGGACATTTATGCACACACCACGGAATATGCACGTACAGCGACAACGGCGGCAAAGCGGTCAATGCGATGTCGTTGGTATGATGGGATTTAGGCGAGTGAAATTGTATGGTGGATTGCATAACGGGAAAAACCAAGGCGGCGCAAAAGTAAAATTATAGTCGAAACACGCAAAAACCAACCCGAAGGTTGGTTTCGCTCAAATATCTCACAAATCACAAAGATCAAATTATTTATCTTTATCGCCGTGAATCAGGTTTTGAATCTTCGCACCCAGACGCATGACTTTAGACAGGGTTTCCGGCTTGAGCTTAATCATCTCTTCCGCCCACGTGCTGGTGGTTTTCATCAGGGTTAAGGTCGCACGGATACGCTCCATCGCCTCAGGCGTTTCCATCTCAGCAGACGGATCGTCCAAACAGTCTTGCAACGCTTGGATCACCGGATTGAACTCACGCACTTTGCGCTCATGCACGACCGTGCGCATCAGCTCCCACACATCGGTGGATGTACTGAAATAATCACGACGATCACCAATGATATGAACGACGTGAATCAAATTCCAGTTTTGTAATTCTTTCAGGCAATTACTCACGTTTGAGCGCGCGACGCTCAACGTCTCGGTAATTTCTTCAGCGTGCATGGGACGGCCATAAAAAAACAGCAACGCGTGAATTTGCGCAACTGTTCGGTTAACCCCCCACTTGGTCCCCATTTCGCCCCAATGGAGAATAAATCTTTCGGCGATCGGTGTTAGTTTCATGCCGAACATAATAAACTTTCTGAACTTTTCCGTCAACACTGAAATATATGTAATACCAATGGCGGATAAAAAACCACTAAAAACAATGAATTATCGTGTTTTTAAGTAATTTTCAGTAGTTTAGACGGGCGAAAAAGCCACACTCTTTGTCGGCCAGCGAACCGATTTCACATCGTAAACTGCTCGCCCGGATGAACCGCTTTGAGCGCACTGACCCAGCGTTTCGCTGCCAATCCATAGCGTAATTTGATTTCATCCGCGCGCTCGTACAACTGCACCCAATCCCGCTCAATCGCCTCACCTTTGAACGCCAGCGCAATGCGGTTGCCCTCATGGATTTCCGGCAGCGCCAGCACACGCCCGTCAAAAGCCTCGCGCAGATGACGCATGTTTTTATCAAAGCTCGGATGATCGCCAAACAGATTCACCGTCATCATGCCGTTTGCCTTGAGCGCGTGAAAGCAGTCGGTATAAAAAGCCACCGAATCACACACCGGCCCGCGCGCCGTCGCGTCATACAGATCAATTTGCAATACATCAAATGCCGCCGACTGCTCACTCACCCACACCGCCGCATCCTGCTCCACCACATCAATATGCTCGCTGATCGGCAGGCGAAACATACCATACGCCGCCGCGATCACATCAGGATTCAGCTCCACCACAGTTGAATGCGTGTTCGGCAAATATTTATTTGTGAATTTGGTTAACGACGCGCACCCCATACCCAACTGTGCGACGCTTTTCGACTCATCTTTAAACAACAAATACGCCATCATCATGCGTGCGTATTCCAGCACCAACTGATTCGGTCGGCGCACGTTCATCGCCCCCTGCACCCACGGCGTACCAAAGTGCAAATAGCGCACGTCGCCGATTTCAGAAAAAGTCACGGGTTCTTTTTGGTAACGGGTCTTCGTTGATTTTTTAGTTTTTTTGGATGGTGTGCTCATCAGTACTCTTCAATATTCGTTCACAACAACAGGGCTATAAACCTCGTATAATAACACCTTAAAATTCAATTTCGATACAGACACATTTCCATTTCATAAAGGGGATTCATTATGGCACAACACCACTCACTA
>CAYPYQ010000195.1:0-6988 GCA_964414735.1 uncultured Hydromonas sp. | reverse complement strand
TACGCTTTGGCCGAGCGTACGCGCCTGCAAAAATGGATGAGCACACAGTCAGAAGACGATTTGCTGACCCATGCACAAAAAGCCTATGGCGAAGGCTATCCAAACGTCGCTCATCATATTTTGAACGAAGTTTTGCTGCGTGGTAATGCAGCGCAATGCACGCGCGCGCTGGATTTGCGCAATGAATGGCATATCCAAGCCCTGCGACAAAATGCCCAGCAGAATCGAGACAGCTGATGCCGCGTATCGCTTTGGGTTTGCAATACGACGGTCGCGCGTATCAGGGTTGGCAGTCGCAAACCCACGGTCAGACGGTGCAGGACACGCTGGAAACGGCGCTGCATCGTTTTGCCACCATTCCGATTAATGTGCAATGCGCCGGTCGTACCGACACCGGCGTTCACGCGTTGGATCAGGTGGTGCATTTTGATGTGCCGCTGGAGCGAGATGTACATGCGTGGGTACGCGGTGTGAATGCATTTTTACCCGATACCATCGCAGTGCGTTGGGCAAAGGACGTTCAGCTGGAGTTTCATGCGCGCTTTGATGCGTATCGTCGCACTTATCACTACCTGATTTACAACCACGCGGTGCGTTCGCCGATCTGGGCAGGGCGCGCGGGCTGGTATCATCACCCACTGGATGTGGATACAATGCACGAGGCGGGGCAAGCATTGGTGGGTGAGCATGACTTTTCCGCGTTTCGTGCGGCTGAGTGCCAAGCCAAATCGCCGGTCAAAACCATGTATCGCGTGGATGTACAGCGCTATGGCGATGCGGTGGTGGTGAGCTTGAGCGCGAATGCGTTTTTGCATCATATGGTGCGGAACATCGTCGGTAGCCTGATTTACATAGGCGCGGGTAAGCAGCCGACGGGTTGGTTGGCTTTTTTATTGCAACAAAAAAATCGCCATTTATCTGCGCCAACGTTTTCAGCAGCGGGTCTGTATTTATCCGCGATTCATTATCCCGAACACTATCAATTACCGACGCCGTGCGATGATTTTGCGCAAGCGTTGGGGCTGGCTTAAATCAACCATTATGCGAACTCGAGTGAAATTCTGCGGGTTTACCCGCGAAGAAGACATACAAACTGCCGTGGCGCTGGGCGCGGATGCGCTGGGCTTCGTGCTGTATGAGAAAAGTCCGCGCTATGTCACGCCCGAGCGCGTGGCGCAATTGTGCGCGCATGTGCCGGCTTTTGTCTCGACAGTCGCTTTATTCGTCAATGCCGATGAAGCGCAGATTCAATCTGTATTGCAAAAAGCACCGATACGGAGTGTGCAATTGCATGGTGATGAATCGTTCGCATTTGCGCTACACTTACAGCAGATGCTGAATATCCCTGTGATTAAAGCGGTGCGCGTGAATGCGCAGACCGATTGGGGGCAAATTGCACAATATGTGGATCAATTGAGCGGTGTGCTACTTGATTCGGACAGCGCCGGTTATGGTGGCTCGGGGCATGGATTTGATTGGAATGCGATTCCACAGCCTTTACGATCACGCATCATCCTCAGTGGTGGTTTGACCGTGGACAGTGTCGGTGAAGCCCTTGCCCAAATTGCACCGTATGCAGTGGATGTGTCCTCTGGCATTGAGGTGGCCAAAGGCATTAAAGATGCCGATAAAATGCGTGCGTTTATGCAAAACGTATTGAGATAAGAAATAAGCAAAAGGAAACAACGATGTACAACTATCCTGATGACAAAGGACATTTTGGTATTTATGGCGGACGCTTTGCGTCGGAGACGCTGATCCCCGCATTGGACGAGTTGAACGAAGCGTATCGCACCATCGTGCCATCACCTGAGTTTCAAAAAGAATTTGCCTACGAGCTCAAACATTTCGTTGGTCGTCCATCCCCGATTTACCAAGCCAAACGTTTGTCAGAGGAGAACGGCGGGGCACAGATTTACCTCAAGCGCGAGGATCTGAACCACACCGGCGCACATAAAATCAACAACGTCATCGGCCAAGCATTGCTGGCGCGTCACATGGGTAAACCGCGCGTGATCGCCGAGACCGGCGCTGGGCAGCACGGTGTGGCGACGGCCACCATCTGCGCGCGCTTTGGCCTGCAATGCGATGTGTACCAAGGTGCCGAGGACGTGGCGCGTCAGGCGGCGAATGTATACCGCATGAAATTGCTGGGAGCGAACGTGATTCCAGTCGAATCCGGCTCACGTACGCTCAAAGACGCACTCAATGAAGCCATGCGCGACTGGGCGACCAACGTGGAAAATACCTTCTACATTATCGGTACGGTCGCGGGGCCGCATCCGTATCCGGCGATGGTGCGCGATTTTCAGCGCGTGATCGGCGATGAATGCTTGACGCAAATGCCGGAAATGCTCGGCGCAGATCGTCAGCCAGACGCGGTGATCGCGTGCGTGGGCGGTGGTTCCAACGCCATGGGGATTTTTTACCCGTATATTCCGTATGAAAACGTCAAGCTGTATGGCGTAGAAGCGGCAGGCGATGGCATCGACACCGCACGTCATGCAGCCTCATTGCAAAAAGGCTCGCCGGGTGTATTGCACGGCAATCGCACCTATGTGTTGCAAGATAAAAACGGCCAAATCATCGAAACGCATTCGGTATCGGCCGGCTTGGACTACCCGGGCGTCGGGCCGGAGCACGCGTGGCTCAAAGACACTGGTCGTGCGCAGTACGTCCCGATCAACGATGCCGAGGCATTGGCGGCATTTCACACGCTGTGTCGGGTTGAAGGCATCATTCCGGCGCTGGAGTCCTCGCACGCCGTGGCGTATGGCTTGAAACTGGCCAAAACCATGTCACCGGATCAAGTGATCTTGGTCAATTTGTCTGGGCGTGGTGATAAGGACATGCATACGGTTGCAGAGAAAAGTGGTTTGAAACTGTAAAGGAAATGCGGAAAAAGTAAAAATCTACTTTTTCCGTGTTTAGCTTTAGAAAAATGTCGTCAGGGTTTCCCTGACCCCGTTTGAATAAAATCCAAAGCTCAAAGAACGAAAACAGGAGACAGTGATGTGTGTATTTGAATACGGCTGGTTGAAACGATTTTGGATGATGGTTGCCGCAGTTTTATGGCTCACTGGGCTGTCTGGGTGCGCTACTATGAAAATGAGTGAAGCGACCGAAACCACGACCAGCATGAGCAAAAAGCTTGTTTATGAGGATGCGATTTTAGGCATGGGGCAGCCAACGGGTGAGAATATCAGCGAAGAGGCGCGCAATTTCCTCGCACTGATCGGGCAAAAGCAAACCTATTTACTTACCGAGGGCGCGGATGAAATCAAAGCCATCGTGAAAAATCTGGATGGCCGTTTGATCGGTGTGAATCAGGATCAAGAGTTCATTGAGATGTCGGTGGCGCAAGACAGCAAAGATATCCAAAGCATCGCGGGTGAAGTCCGAATCACGTACAACAAACCGACGGATCGCCTGTCAGTGCAAGAGCGCAAAGTTTTAGAGCAACTCAAATTCACCACTGCGCAGGATGGGCAGGTGCATCAACGGAATTTGTATATCCAAGGAATTGTCTATCCGCCTGCCAAAAATTTGCAGGCGATCCAGTCGCAGTTTAAACAGACGCGCCATGTGAAGTTTTATCAAACCGAGTACAAGCAACATCACAATCCGCTGCGTGCGGTGTTGTTGCCGCTGGGCGTGGCGTTTGATGTGATTACGGCACCGATTCAGATTCCGATTTGGTATTTTGCTTTAAAGAACATGAAAATTATGTGATTGAAATATCAGCGAATGAAAAAGGCGATAGATATTTTTCTATCGCCTCAGATTGCTAGCAAACCTCTAATTTTACCCCTCGCCCGTTTACGGGAGAGGGGCAAGGGGAGAGGGTGATTTTTAATCTATTGATTTCAAAAAATTAATTTTCAATCCCCCTCTCCCTATATCCCTCTCCCCAAGGGGCGAGGGACTTTGTCAACAGCCTCAGGCGATAGATATTTTTCTATCGCCTTTTTATTTTGATAGTGATTTATTCGCTTTGTGCGTCCCCCATCGCGCGTGAAATTTCGCGAGCGGTTTCTCGCAACAACTCCAGCCATGACTCCTGCATGCGGTTGGCCGGTGAGGAGATGGACAGCCCCGCGATAACCTGATGCGCATCATCGTAAATCGCTGCGGCCATGCACGACACACCGATTTCCAGCTCTTCATGATCGCGTGCGGTTTGTGTTTGGCGTACGGTTTCTAACTCTTTGGACAGTTTTTCCAGTGAGCTGATGCTGTTCGGCGTGTTGCCTTTGAGCTGAGTGCGTTTGGCGTAGTCCAGCAGCGCTGCTTTGTCATAAGTGGAGAGAAATAGTTTGCCGGTCGAGGTCAAATGCAAAGGTGCATGACCACCGATGGCGCGTACGACTTGCATGCCCGAGCGCTCGGAAAAAGCGCGTTCGATATAGACGATTTCATCGTTTTGGCGAATCGACAGATTGATGGTCTGGCCGATTTTCTGCTGTAGGCGGCGCATGATCGGCAGAGCGATGGAACGCACGTTCAGCCGTGCTTTGACCAAATTACCCAGTTCGAGCAGGCGCATGCCAAGTTGATAGTGACCGGAGCTGGGGCGATGTACGATACGCGCCAGCACCAGATCGTTCAAAATGCGATGCGTAGTCGAGATGTTCAGACCAGATTGTTCTGCGAGTGATTTGAGCGAGAGCGGTTGGTTGTAGCGCGCTAGGATATTGAGCAAATCGTTGGTGCGCTCGAGCACCTGAATGGTTGGGCGCACGGGTTCGGCTTTGCTTGCGTCTCTTGCATCTGGGCGGGTGGCTTCAGTATTGAGCGTTTTCATAGTAGTCTAACTGCTGGAGTAAGCGTAAATAAAATTCATAGCGCAGCGGTGAAATTTCGTCGTTTTCCACCGCGTCGATGATGGCGCAGGCCGGCTCGTGCACATGGGTACAGTTGTGAAACTTGCACTGGCCGAGCAGCGGAACGAACTCAGGCATGGCGTGTTGAATCTGCGAGAGTGAAAACTGCGCCATGCCGAATTGTTCAAAGCCGGGCGAGTCGATGATTTGTGTGCGTTCACCGTTCAAGTCACAGTCGAATAAGCGCGAAAAGGTTGTGGTGTGTTTGCCGGTATTCAGTACGTTGGAAATTTCGCGCGTGCGCAGATTGGCCGACGGGATGAGGACATTGATGAGCGAGGATTTGCCCATGCCGCTTTGTCCCATGAACAGCGTGGTTTTGCCGGCGAGCGCAGGGATGAGTTCGGTGTTCAGGCTATCAGGCTGATTGGCCGATACTTCAATCACGCGGTAGCCGAGCGATTGATACAGTTCCAGCCGCTCGCGTGCGAATGGCAGTAGTTCGGCTACGTCCACTTTGTTCAAAACGATCAGCACGTCGATTTCGGCCACATGCGCGCAGATCAGCGCACGCCCGAGCAGCTCATCGGAAAAGCCCGGCTCGGTGGCGCAGACGATGGCGACTTGGTCAATATTGGCCGCGAGATTTTTTTGTTTGTTGAATTCCGAACGGTAAAATAGATTGCGCCGCTGATGCACGCCTTCGATCGCCCCTTGATACGCCATATTCGAGTCGCCCGCCATGGTGCTGAGTGTGGTTTTCACCACATCGCCGACGGCGTAGCCTTGCTTTTTGCCACGCGCGACCAGTTGCACCCATTGCGGTTGCGCGTCATCCGTGCGTGCGTCGTCCAGCAGGCCGAGGTACTGATGGCCGTAATTGGCAACGATGCGAACCAGCGCGGTGGATTTACTCATGGCGTGTGCCTTGTTTGCTGATTTCAGCTTGCAAATGCGCCACGCGAACCACCGCCGGCGGATGACTGTCGTAAAAGCGCGAGTACCACGGATCGGTGCCGACGAAACTCGCATTGTCGTGGTACATCGCCACCAGCGCGTCGATCAAATCCTGACCGTTGCTGTGCTTGACCGCAAACGCGTCGGCCTCAAACTCATCTTTACGTGATTGCAGTGAAAAAATCGGCGTGAAAATAAACAGAAAAATCGGCAAAACCAAACTGAACAACAATAAACCCACCGCAAATAAATGCGTTGGCTGCTGCGCCAGCGAGTCGAGCAGGGCAAACTCATCCGATACGCCCAAACCCGCGTAAAACCACATTTTTTTCACCAGCCAGCCGAGCAGAGCAAAGCTTGCCAAACTCAGCGGCAGCATCCACGCCATGCGTTTCAAAATATGCTTGTGGTGAAAGTGCCCCAGCTCATGTGCCAGCACCGCCTCGATTTGCGGTTCGGTCAACTGCGCCAAGAGCGTGTCAAAAAACACGATGCGCTTGTTCCGACCAAAGCCGGTGAAATACGCATTGCCATGCCCCGAACGGCGCGAGCCATCCATCACGAACATGCCTTTCGATGAAAAACCACATCGAGCCAACAGCGCCTCCAGACGCGTTTTCAGTTCACCATCAGGCAGCGGGGTAAATTTATTGAACAGCGGGGCGATCAGCGTCGGATACAGCCACAACATCAACACATTAAATCCCAAAAATAACGCCCACGCCCAGAACCACCATGTATTGGGAAACAGGCGCATAAAACTCAGGATGCCATACAACAGTGGCACACCCAGCACCAGCGACAGCAACGTATTTTTGAATAAATCCATCAACCACATGCCGCGCGTCATGCGATTAAAGCCAAATGCCTCCTCCACATGAAACTGATGCACATACGCCAGCGGCAGATCGAACAACGAATTAATCAGGCTAAACAGCAGCAGCAAAATCACACCAAAATGCAGCGGATGCACACTCAAATGCTGAACCACCGCACTCAGGCTCGCAATTCCACCGCCCAGCGTCCAGATCAACCATACCGATGTGCTGATAAACAATCACAGCCGCGCCAAACGCAGCTTCACGAACGCATAGCGGGCGGATTTCTGATGCGCCTCCAAATCAATGCGACGGTCAAACGGCGCAGGGATTTCGTGTTGGTGCGCCATGATGTACTGAATTTGCCGCATATTCAGCCACAATTTCAGC
>CAYPYQ010000194.1:0-7588 GCA_964414735.1 uncultured Hydromonas sp. | reverse complement strand
CATTTTGACCAACAGCGCATCGGCTATCTCGCCTTTCACCGTACTATTTTTCATCGCATACGGCGTGAAATGTTTGGTCGCAATGGTTGCCGAACCAAACTCATCGTTCTCACCACTGCTTAAATCCAGCGCGTCAAAGGCTGGTGGCGTTTTCATACGCATCGCGTACTGCACGTATTGTTGAAAATCTAAATCGGTGACTTTGCCCTCCTTAATGGTCAGCCATTTTAAATCCGACAAATGGGTTCCGCTGTCCAAGGCTTTTTGCGCCGAGGCAATCACATAGGATTTAACGTACTCTTTGAAGCTGCCGTTGCCCTGCGCATCCAGATTCAAACGCTTACCGTCTGCTGTTTTCAGACCGAGGTTGTTCAGATAGCTCGGAAACAAGGCTTTGAGATCATTGGACACCTTGATTTGATCGGCAGTCAACGTGCCCACAACCTCTTTGCGCTCCATATGCCAGTCGGTCATCTGCGACATGACCATTTTTTTATAATCGTTCACACCGTTGAACTGCCATTCATAGGCCGAATCGGCGTGCTCCAGATTGGCAATCGGACAGTACGCGGACACGGCGAAAATATCATCACGGGTTTTGGCTGCACCAATGGCTTTTAAATATGGCTCGTAGTCCGGGCTGTTACCGCTCGCGCCCAACAGCGCCGATAGAGCACCACCCGCACTCGTACCGTTGGAAATGATTTTTTCGGCATTACCCGGCATGGCTTTGTCGTTGTAGCGCAGGTAGCGTACCGCCGCTTTCAGATCGACGATGGCTGCGGGTGCTTTACCCGTGTATTGCCCCTCATCATTTTTGGTCGTGCGTCCACGCGCGCCCGGAGCGGCAACCACGTAGCCTTTGGACAGTGCCACTGCAATCGCATTGGCATTTTTGCCCTCCATATCCATACCCGGACTGCCTGGATCACCCGGCATATAGCCGCCGACAGAATTCGGAAAGAATATCGGCGCCGTCTGTAAATTATAGCGGCCTATGCTTTTACCTTCGTAGTAGGCTTCCGGCACGTACACATTCATACGCTCGTATTTCGTATCCACCGGATGTGTGACATACACGATGTTTTCAAATGCACGGTATTTGACCGGCTGGCCTGCCACATCAATGCTTTTTACCGTATAGTTTTTCGCATCAAAATCCAAACCGTACACTCCGGGTTTTGGTACGGGCAGTTGTGAGCCCATCATCGGCGGCCCGCCAGCGCCGCCAGTCGGAGGAGCAGCCGCACCCGCAGGAGGCGCGCCCGTTGCTGAATCGGCAGCCTGCACCACGCCCAAAGCCATCAATGAAGTCAAAGCAAAAATCGGTTTAATGATGTATTTCATATATCACGCCTTTCTCTTTTCTACGATCAGGTGATTGATTGTAAAACAAATATCATCGTTTTTAGGTTAAGAAGTGTAAAGTTTGACGCGTGCTGAAAAAACATGCTCATAAAAAAACCGCTGTCAGTATTAAAACAGCGGTTTTTGATTTTAACGGATGGATGATTATTACGCCGCTTGTTGCAAGCGTGCGATGCGATCTTCCAACGGTGGATGGCTCATAAACAGGTGCATCAGGCCTGAACGTTTGCCCGAAATGGCCAAAGCGGAGACTTGTTCCGGCGTGTGCTCCGGCTCATGTACCGCTTGCAAACGTTTCAAAGCGCCAATCATATTTTGACGACCGGACAATTGTGCACCGCCCGCATCCGCGCGGTATTCACGTTGACGCGAGAACCACATGACGATGATAGTGGCCAAGAAGCCCAAGAAAATCTGCGCAATCAAGCTGGTGATGAAATATGCAGGTCCCGGCGCATCATCTTCGTTTTTAAACACCGCACGGTCAATCAAGTTGCCGATGATGCGGGAGAAGAAGAATACGAAGGTATTGACCACGCCTTGAATCAGCGTCAAAGTGACCATATCACCGTTGGACACGTGGGTAACCTCATGAGCCAGTACCGCTTCAGCTTCCGTGCGCGACATGCTGCGCAGCAAACCGGTGGACACGGCCACCAAAGCATTGTTTTTGCTCGCACCCGTAGCAAAGGCGTTGACATCCGGCGACTCGTAAATCGCGACTTCCGGCATACCGATGTTCGCCTGGGTTGCCTGACGACGCACGGTTTCGACCAACCACTGTTCCATTTCGTTGCTCGGCTGTTTGATGACCTGCGCACCCACGGACATTTTCGCCATGGTTTTGGACATCAGCAGGGAAATAATCGAGCCGGTAAAACCGATCACCGCCGATGCAGCCAACAAGCCCATCATATCGCCATTACGCATGGCCAAAGCACCGTTTAGGTTCAGCAGGTTCAATACCACGCTGATGACCACCATCACGGCAATATTGGTCATTAAAAACAAGAAAATTCGTTTCACGGCATATCCTCTCAATAAAAATGTCAGTGAAATTGTGTGACGGTTGGGTTCGTTGTATTCCGCTAAATCGTCACAACGATCAGATTATGAATTAAAACCGATCTCTGTGCAGGAAATAGGGACAAACAACGACTTTTCAAGAGTTTAAGCCCGAATTTCAATATTCTCAGTAACCCCGCGCACCAGCCATGTGGAAAATATCCAACTCCGGTTTATAGACTTCCGACTGTACCTCAAAACTGCCCAATAAAGTGTGAAACAGATTGTCATGTGACAGTGGCTGCGCAGCGAATGGTTTGAGTTTATCCACCGCTACGCCATGAAAACCTTTCGAACCGACCCAAATGGCAACAGCTGGATTTTTTTGTGCTTTTGGCGCAATCGCATACGGCATGCCGTGCAAATAGACGCCGTTTTCACCCAAAGATTCGCCGTGATCGGACATATAGATCATGCTGGTATCGTAATTATTTTGGTTCGCTTTGAGTAGCTCAATGGTTTTGGCAATCACGTAATCAGAATAAAGAATCGTGTTGTCAAACGCATTACTGATTGACTCTTGGCTACATTTTTCGAGCTGATTATCCTGACACGTCGGCGTGAATTTCTCAAACTCTTTCGGGTAGCGTTTGTAATACGCCGGCCCGTGGCTGCCCATGGTATGCAAAACAATCAAAATATCTTTTTTGGGATGACTGTTAATAAACTCCTGTAAACCGACCAGCATACCCTCGTCACGGCACTCCGGGTTACACACGGTATTGGTTTTTGGCGTTTGAAAATCCTGATAAGTCACACGATCGGCCACACCTTTGGAACTGGAATTATTGTCCCGCCAAAGCACCTCAACGCCTGCCCGTTTGAGAACATCCAACGCATTTTCCGTACTGTTGAATTTTTTCTGGCTGTAATTTTCACGGCCAAAATTGCTAAACATACAAGGGACAGACACTGCTGTACTGGTTCCACATGAAGAGACATCGGAAAAGCTCACCAAATTAGGCTCTTTGGACAACAGCGGGTTGGTTTCCTTCGGATAACCGTTGAGCGACCAATGATCCGCGCGTGCGGTTTCACCCACGATCAAAACCATCAAATCAAAATCCTTGTCCTCTGCCGGAATTTTCGCATCCGTGCCGATGGCAGCCACATGCGTACTATGATCGGTAAAACGACTGGCAACAAACTGCCCCGCCGAGTACAGATAAGTCAACGGATTGGTGTAAAAACGCACCGCTTTATGCTCACGCACAAAGGATGCCATATCTTTGTTAAACACCCCCACAGCCGCCGCCACCACCATTAAAGCAATCCCCATTCCTTTGAGCTTGGACCAAAATGCACGCAAAACGCCCGTTCGCTCGACTTTTTGCCGCAGCAGCCACCACGCTGGCAGAATACCCAACAACAGCACATAACCGGCAAATTTAAAGGTCAGTAAATCCCGCACCTCGTTGGTCTGGGTTTCCGCCACATTTTGCAGCATCACTTTATCAATCACCACATCAAACGTATCCATGTGGTACGCCACCACCGCAGATAAAACCAAAAGCACTGCACCGACGATTTTCACCGTATGACGCGTACTGAGCAAGGACAGCAGCAAATAATTCAAGGCAAACAAAATCACCATCAAGGCCACAACAAAACTCATGTTCTGCGGGTAATACACCTGCTTGACGTGCTGAAAAAAAGCCCAATTGGTCAATAACGTCAAAAACAAGGCAATCAAACCGACCAAGCGCTGCGTTGACCACATTTGGCCTTGGGTAAAAAATCGGTAAATAGCGGCAAAACTCAAAATATTTATCCTATTAATAATTCTATAGTTCTAAATCACTCCACAGCAGATGCAGAGCGGTCTCCAGGGCATCATCGTTAAATTTGTAAGACTGGCGACTAAACTCATCCGACCAGATGCTTTGCCCTATTTTACTGAGGTTCACATCATACCTGAAGCTGCTGAAGAAAGCCTGAAGATAAAATCAACCACCATACCTGAACATAGCAAAACAACATCGAATACACTCTGAAATCTGGTACAATAGAGTCATTCCTGCGCCATTCGCGATTATTCGCCGCAGCTCTTTGAACCATAATGTATTTTTGCTGCAAAACAGCATTAGGTGGGCGTGAGCGTCTCTCTGTCAGATGAACCCGAAACCCGATTGATTGCAGCACCCTGAACCGCAAGGTTCAAGGGTTAGGCTCAACGAATGGTGCGGGAATTTTTTATGTACTCGCCTCAAAAAAACTCTGCGAGCGTCATCTATTCAATCAAAATGCTCTAATATTTCAACTATATATTAGCAGTTTCTTTGATTTTCCAGCATTTTCTAATTTTCACCATTTGAGGTCATCATAGTGGACGGTTTTAATTGGTTGTGGCTGTGCTACCCGTTACTTGGTTGCGTGGCTGGATTCATGGCGGGACTTTTGGGCGTGGGCGGCGGGCTGATTTCCGTACCGTTCATCACCATCATTCTGGCTGCCAGCGGCATGCAGCACCCCGATTTGCACAAAATCGCACTCGCCACCTCAACCGCTACAATTTTATTCACCTCGTTTTCCAGTATGCGTTCCCATATTTCACACGAAAATGTTGAGTGGCCTGCGGTCAAAGGCATTTTACCGGGCATTATTTTGGGCACTTTACTGGGAACCTATCTGGTACATGTCATTCCCACCACACCGTTGCGCATTATCTTCATCGTATTTACCTTTTATACCGCATACAGCATGGCCTTTGGCGGCCAGCCCAAACCATCTCGCACCCTACCCGGCTCAGGTTGGCTCTTTGGCATGGGTACACTGATCGGCACCATCTCTACCCTGATTTCCGCTGGTGGTGGCTTCATTACCGTGCCATTTTTGATCGCGTGTAACACGCCGGTGCGACGCGCCATCGGCAGCTCAGCCACTTTAGGCTTTCCCATCGCCGTCAGTGCGGTCATCTGGTATTTGATCAGCTTTTACAACGTCCCCGGCCTGCCGCCGCACACCATCGCCTATATATATTGGCCGGCAGTGATTGGGGTGGTCGTGACCAGCGCCTTGTTTGCCCCCTTGGGCGCGCGCGCAGCACAGATTTGGCCAGTAGCCGCTATTAAAAAAACATTTGCGTTGCTCCTATTGGCCTTGGGCGCGCACATGTTTTATACCATTATGAAAAGCTAACGGAGTTAAAACGATGTGTCTATCCAGCAAAACTGTTTACCGTAAAAACACCGACAGCTTGCGCCGTCAAATTTTAACCACCTTGCTCGTTTCTGCCAGCATGATGTCGCTCAATGCCTTCGCGCAGGGAACCTCAACCGATATCGCTGCAACAACAGAACCTACACAAAAACCGCTGATCATCCCGTCTGAAAAAACGCCCAGCGAATCCCCCGCTGTGATCGGTAAAGATGCCCAAATCCAGCGCCCTAAAATTGGTATTGCGCTGTCTGGCGGCGGTGCACGTGGCTTGGCGCACATCGGCGTACTGCGTGAGCTGGAACGCCAGCATGTGCCGATTGACTATATCGCCGGAACCAGTGCAGGCGCGCTCATTGGTGGGATGTATGCCAGCGGTTTGAGTCTGGATGAGATTGAGCAACGTGTCAAAGCCATGGATTTTGACAAAATTCTGTTCTCCAAACCCGATCGCCGTGCACAAACCCAATTCACCCGCGCCAATGAATATCCGGGCAACAGTATGATTGACGTGAATATTTCCCGCGACAGCGTAACCGCTCTACCACAAGCGATGATGCAGGATGCCCGTGTAGAGCAAGCCCTGCGTGAAATTCTCAAAGATTATCCTTACGATATTGACTTTGACCGCTTGCCCATCCCGTTTCGCGCAGTGGCCACCGATATTGCCACCGGCGACAAAGTGGTATTGAGCAAAGGTAAACTATCCGAAGCACTACGCGCCAGCATGTCGATTCCTGCCGTCTTTGCTCCGGTTGAAATGAATGGTCGTATGCTGGTTGATGGTATGGTTGCCAGCAATCTGCCGATTGACGTGGTACGCCAGATGGGTGCTGAGCGCATCATTGCGGTGGACGTCGGCACGGGACTATTGAAAAAAAACGAGATCAAAAACGTTGTTAACGTCTCCGAACAAATGCTCAATATTTTGGTTCAGCGCAACGTCAACAGCGAAATCAAAACCTTGGGTAAACAAGATACCTACATCCACGTCGATGTCGGCGACATTGGCAATCTGCAATTTAATCGCATTGATGATGCGGTGAAATACGGTACGAAAGCCATGCAAAATCCTGAGATTTCGCGCCAAATTGCCACCTTTACCACGTCAAAAGCACAATACGATCAGTTTGCCTCCAAGCATGAAGTTCAACCGACCCCTGTGAAATTCATTCGCTTTGTTCGTGTGCAGACCAATGGCATTGCCAATCCCGAAGCGCTGACCCGCAAAGTGACGCATCAAGCCGGCAAGCCGTTAGATATGAAATTGGTGGACGAAGATATTCGCCAACTGATGAATGTGGATCGTATTGAATCGGTACGCTACGACATTCAGCCGGTCGGCGACGCCTACGAACTGGTCTATTTGGTGCAAGAAAAAGGCTCTGCGAACAACGCCGTTACCGCCGGATTGGAATTAGCGACCAGCAACCTGACCAAACAAAACGTCGCATTACACCTGTCGCATCGCAGCGTTTGGATCAACCGCTGGGGTGCCGAGTGGCGCAGCTACGCCACTTTAGGCAAAAATACCGAGTTCACGACACTATTTAACCAACCGCTCAACTACGGTCAAAACTGGTTCATCCGTCCAAAACTCAGTTTCAGTTATGAAAACAATCAAGCCTATTTGCCCGATCAGGACGAAGCGGCAACCGAATACGATGTCAATCGCCAAAGTGCCAGCGTTTTACTGGGGCAAACACTGGGCGACAAAGGCGAATGGGGCTTAGGCGTGAGCTGGCAACGCGCCCACCTCTCTGGCAACCAAACCAACCCAAATCTGTTAATTAGTAAAGAAACCCAGCGCCATTTCACCTTGGATGCCGAAGTCACGATTGACCAACTGGACGACTTGTACATCCCGACCGATGGCTTATTTTTCCGCGCATACGCACGCTTTGCCCCGCATAAGCCGGACGACGTTGACGAGCGCTACATGCAGGCCGGCATCAAAACCCTATGGGCCAAACGTTTGACGCCGCAGCACTCCGTCTCC
>CAYPYQ010000193.1:0-7344 GCA_964414735.1 uncultured Hydromonas sp. | reverse complement strand
GAATAATTTAACTGCAACGCTCCCGAGCTTCACAGCGCCACTTACTGCACAACTAGGCAGACAATCGCACCATCAAATCACGACAAAAACCACTTGAGATTCATGGATTTAACCCTTAAAGCCCATTATGTCAGCATCGGAAAGATGAAAAAAGAACAGCATAGTTGTGGACAAATTGTGGTTTTCAGCCCACCAAAATGCAGGTTTTTATGGAATCCCTACACCAAAAACATTCATAAACCATTTATTTTTTAAGGTTTTGGGCTTACAATAGACACGTTTAAGCCTCCATTGCATGCGCCATCGTGTATGTATAGGCTTCAGATTTAACCAACAATTACCGCACTGAATTACTGTAATAGGACTTCAAAATGACTCAATCACAAACTACAAACCCTCTCGTTGATGATCAAGAGCACCTGTCGGCCAATGGCGCGGTCATTGTGAGTCTGATCTGCTTGATCGCTGTCTCTGCCGTGGTTGCTCTGTTGTATTTCTTGGCTCAAGTTGTTAAATCCGACAACGAAGCCTCTGCCAAAGCCGCCAGCGCTGAGTTGCAAATTGTCGAACGTTTGCGTCCGGTGGCCGGTTTTGAAATGGGCGCCACCTCCAAAGGTCCGAAAACCGGTGAAGAAGTATTCAATAGCTTGTGTACCGCATGTCACGCCGCAGGCGTAGCCGGCGCACCGAAAGTGGGTGATGCTGGCGCGTGGGGTCCGCGTATTGCGCAAGGTGAAGCGACTTTGTTCAAACACGCTCTGGAAGGCTTCACCGGTAAAAGTGGTACGATGCCATCCAAAGGGGGTAATCCAGCTCTGAGCGATTTGGAAGTAGAGCGTGCGGTTGTATTTATGGCCAATAAGGGGGGCGCGTCTTTCCCTGAGCCGGCAGCTCCGGCAGCCGACGGCGCAGCGGCACCCGCTGCTAATGGTAAGACTGCTGCTCCTACCACCGGCGCAGCAACTGCAACTCCCGCCGCCGCTCCTGCGAAAAAATAAATCCATCATTTTGACTCAGGTGCTCAACGAAGCACCAATTTGGGGCAAAATTACAACAAGATACCGAGATTATACGAATCTCGGTATTTTTTTATATCCCAATCTACATAAAGGGGATTGAAACTCGATTCAAATAGCCCTATACTGTAAAAAGGCGTATGCCTCCCCCGTTTTTCCTCCCTAAACGGGGTGATCGTCCAATAGACGATACTTCTTTCACCCCGAGTTCTCTCGGGGTTTTTTTATACCCTAGGATAGAAATATTCCTAGTGAAATACACATTAAATTCCAAAAAACTCTCGTATTATTTTAGCAACATTCTGTTATTTAAAATAAAGACGATTTGACAAGTATCGAATCAATTATTAGAATCGCCCCCTGTCTTAGAGTATTTATCAATTCAATCTTCAATTGCCTGAGCTATTTAGAACAAAGCACAATTCGCACGATGGAAACTGAAACTATTGATTTCAAATTTTTGGCAAGACAATTCAAGGCATTGTCCAACGAACATCGTCTGGCCTTATTTGTCAAAATCCTCTCACATGAGCAAGAACATGGGCGTGAGCATGGCTGTCTAATCAGCGATATGGTATCCAATTGGAAAATCTGCGCGCCTACCGTATCGCATCACGTTCGCACACTTGAGAACGCTCAGCTAATTGATGTCGAAAAGGATGGCAAATATATCATCGCTCGCATTAATCTGGATACCTATCGTGTCCTGATCCGTCTTGGTCGCGTGCGCCCTATGGATGAACATTTCGTACATGCCATCAATACCGATAACTCTATTGATGAACCGGCAAACCAATTACCGCAACCGGCATAATCCCAACCCATCACCAACCCACAAGGTGTTTATGAAGTCAAACTCATCTTCCCGCATTTTGCGTTTATCTTCCATCGTCTTAGCCATCAGCGTTTTGTCCGCTTGCGCAGTCGTTACCGGCAAATACGAGCCAATCGCTCAGGTCAATAACGACGTATTGAATTTACCGGACACCTCCGGCCAAACCTTGGCACAGTGGCCACACGAAGGCTGGTGGCGTGCGTACAACGATGCGACGCTCAACAATCTGATCGAACAAGCGCTTGCCGACGGTCCGAGTTTAAAAGTATTGGCGCAGCGCGCGAAAACCGCGCAAAGCAACGCCGATGCGGTGCGTAAATCACACTATCCGTCTGGGCAAATCAAAGCCACTTGGACGGGGCAAAAATTCGTCAACGGCGAATTAACCGACTACACCAATCAGCTCGCGCCCTTGGTCTACGGTAAAAACATCGACCTGAAAAACCTTCCTGATCAAGGCATGGAGCAAACCGACATTTCCGCAGGTCTGTCATGGGATTTGGATCTGTGGGGTAAAAATCGTGCCGCATATAAAGCCGCGCTGGGGCAAAGCCGCGCACAGGCGCTGGAATACGAAGCCGCCCGCCAAGGCGTGATTACGCAAATCATCGGCCTACATGCGAACATCAGCGCATTACAAAGCCGCCAAGCCATTCTGCGTCAAATGATCACGCTGCAAACCACGCTCAAGCAACGCTGGCTCGAGCGTGAACAAGCCGGCTTGCAGCCCGTACAGCGCAGTGTCGAAACCGACATCGGCATCGCGCAGATGGAGCAGCTTTCCGCCGGACTGAATGCCCAACACGAAGTACTGCGTGCGCAGCTCGCGGCACTGGTTGGCGTCACACCGGCGCAGCTACCCGCCATTCGCGCCACGGACAACTGGGGCACGCTGCGTTTACCGAACGCCATCACCACCAATATTCTCGGCTCACGTCCCGACATCGCCGCTGCGCGCGAATACATCGAAGCCGCCAGCGAGCAGGTCAAATCCGTCCGTGCCGAGTTCTACCCCGACATCAACATCAGCGTGTTCACCGGCCTGCAAATCATCGGCCTAGACGACATCCTGCGATTCAAAGGACAAAATTATGGCGTCAAACCAGCCATTACTTTGCCCCTGTTCAGCAGCGTACAACTGAATGCCAAACTACGCATTCAGCAAGCACAGCTCGACACCGCGATTGCACAGTACAACAAAACCGTTTACGAAGCCATCTCTGATGCCGCGCAGCAGCTCGCGCAACAACGCCAAGCGCAGGCTCAAGTCAGCCAGCAAGCGCGCATCACCAAAGACCAGCAAAAGCTCGCCGGTCTGGCGCTGCAACGTTACCACATCGGCATGAGCCCACAGATGGAAGCGCTTGCGCTGCAAGCGGCCGCATTGAGCGCCGAAGACGCACTGTATGCCAACTACGCGACACGCCGTTTACAAGAAGCACGCCTGGCCAACAGTTTGGGTATCGGCTTTTCCGACATCATCAACCCAACTGCTGCCGGCACACCGGCCAACGCACAATAACCAAGACCAACAATCAACAACGAATACCACCCAAACGAGGACACCATGAATCCAAACGAAACCAACATCGATCCGATTCAGACCGCAGCATCCACAACGGATGCTGCTGATGCACAAAACCAACGCAAACGCAAACTTGGCCTGACCATCGCGATCGGCCTATTTCTACTGATCGGTTTGGCTTGGGCGGCGTACTGGTTCCTGTACGCACGCTTTCACGAAACCACTGAAAACGCCTATGTTTCAGGCAATATGGTGATGGTCAACGCACAAACGGTCGGCACGGTCGAAGCCATCATGGCCGACGAAAACCAAGAGATCAAAGCCGGTCAGGTACTGCTCAAACTCAATCCGACCGATGCCCAAGTCGCCCTAAGCCAAGCGCAAGCGCAGCTCGCACAAGCTACGCGCCAGATTCAAAATGCATTTAACAATGCAGGCGTTGCCAATGCACAATTAAGCCAAGCGGCCAGCGCCGTACGTACCGCGCAGGATGCGGTCAATCGCCGCGCCAAACTGGTTCCGACCGGTGCCGTGAGCAAGGAAGAATACGATCAAGCACTCAATGCGCTGAAACAAGCACAAGCCGCGTACAAAACCGCCAACGAACAAAACAAAACCGCCAGCGCGCAAATCGCCGGCACCACCACGCTCAACCATCCGGCCATCGAAGCTGCAAAGGCGGCATTCCGCAGCGCGTATATCAATAACAAACGTCTGGCCGTACTCGCACCGATTGACGGTGTGGTCGCCAAACGCAGCGTTCAGGTCGGTCAACAAATTTCTCCGGGCGTACCGCTGATGACCATCGTCGCCGCCAACCAAGTGTGGGTGGAAGCCAACTACAAGGAAACCCAATTGGCGAATCTGCGCGTCGGCCAGCCGGTTGAATTGGAAGCCGATGTGTACGGCAGCAGCGTCAAATTCAAAGGCACGGTGCAAGGCATCGGCATCGGTACCGGTTCGTCATTCTCCGTTTTGCCGGCACAAAACGCCACCGGCAACTGGATCAAGATCGTACAGCGCGTACCGGTGCGGGTGAACCTCGATCCAGAGCAATTGAAACAACATCCGCTGCGCGTCGGCATGTCCATGCACGTCAGTGTGGATACGAATGACCGTAACGGTGCGGTATTAGGCGCGGTTACCGGTACGCAAGCACCGGCCAACCTGCAAACCAATGTGTATGCGCAGGATGAAGCCGAGGCCAATCAAGTCGCCGATCAAATCATTCAGCAAAACCTGCATTAATCGTCGTGTATGGATTCCATACTTTCGATCAATTTTGGTCATATTTTTTAGGATGTGATTCATGAGTTCCCATCAAACAGGGCCGACGAATACAGGACCGACCAATCGCGAGGAAATGCTCAACGCCACCGCCGCCCTGGCGGGCGAGGATACGCATGAAGGCGGTGGTCACGCGGGGGCGGATGCGCCACCGCTGCATGGCGCGGCATTGGTATTTCTGACCTTGGCAACAGCATTGTCGACCTTCATGGAAGTGCTCGACACCACCATTGCTAACGTGGCCGTACCGACCATTTCCGGTGCCATGGGGGTATCGGCGCGCGAAGGCACTTCGATCATTAGTTCGTACTCACTTGCGGCTGCCATTGCTGTGCCGCTGACGGGCTGGCTGGCACGACGCTTCGGTGAAGTACGATTGATGATTACCTCGGTGCTGTTGTTCACCTTATTTTCCGTACTGTGCGGCCTCGCACCGAACTACAGCATGCTGGTCTTTTTCCGACTGATGCAGGGCTTGGTTTCCGGTCCGATGGTACCGCTCGGTCAGTCGATTATGATGAACAGTTACCCGCCGGAAAAACGCGGTATGGCTATGGCCTTCTGGGCAATGACGGTGGTCATCGCACCGGTGATCGGTCCGGTACTGGGCGGTTACATCACCGAGGAGTATTCGTGGCACTGGATTTTTTACATCAATATTCCGATCGGTCTGTTCTGTGCGTATAGCATTGGCATGCTGCTCAAAGGGCGCGAGTCGAAAATCACCAAGCAGCCAATTGATACCATCGGTTTGAGCTTGTTGGTCATCGGTGTAGGTAGTTTGCAGTACATGCTCGAGCATGCGAATGATCTGGGCTGGTTCGAATCGCACGAGGTGGTGACACTAACGATTTTCGCCGTGATCGGCTTGGTCTTGCTGACCATTTGGGAGTGGTATGAGAAAAACGCAGTGGTGGATTTGCACTTGCTGCGCAGCCGAAATTTTGCCATCGGGGTCGGTTTGCAAACCACCGGCTTTACCATTTTCTTTGGCAACATGGTGGTGATGCCGTTGTGGTTGCAAACGGTGATGGGCTACGATTCGTTTCACTCCGGTTTGGCGGTCTCACCGGTCGCGGTGTTTTCCGTGCTGTTCTCGCCGGTGATCGGCATGAATATGCACAAGATCGATTTGCGCTATTTGGTCATCGTCGGCTTTGGTTTATTTGCCTTCGGTAGTTGGTATTCGAGCCTGCTCACGCCGGATGCCACCATGGGGCAAATCATGATCGGGCGGTTTTTATTCGGCATGGGGATTCCGTTTTTCTTCATTCCGCTGGGCGCATTGATTATGGAAGGGCTGCACGGCGAGGAGCTGACGCACGCCGCAGGGCTGTCGAATTTTTTGCGTACACTCGGCGGGGCGATCGGTACGGCGGTATTTGTGACGCTGTGGACTCGGCGTACGATTTTCCACCACGCCCGCCTGACCGAAAACGCCGTACCCGGCACACCGGCATATGACCAACTGATGGCTCAGCTCGGCCAAACAGGCATGAACAGTACGCAGCGTTACACGCTGCTGGATAATCTCATCAGCCAGCAGGCGGCGACTCAGTCAACGCTGGATATTTTGTATTTAACCGGTGTATTATTCTTGGTCATGATTATTTTTGTCTTCTTTGCCAAACCGGTGAAGGGTGCAACGGCCTCCGGCGGCCATTAAAAAGGAATCCGTATGAACAAACCCGCTCATATTATCCGCTTTGAAAAACTCCGCGAACGTGGGCGCTGGTTGTACATCGGTACGACCGCAGCCTCGGTTGCCTTGGTGATCGGTGCGATTCAGTGGTTCAACGGACGTTTTTCGTGGGAAAGCGTTTCGCTCTACGCGCTGGCGGGTGCAGCCATTGCGCTGGTGGATTGGATGGTTTTGGCCAAAAGGTACAACGACTACCACAACACCAAGCTCTGACCCAAATACCAAACACATTCTAAACCCTGAGTAAAGCCGTTATAATAGCGGCTTTACTGTTTTATACACGAGAACATCATGACACTTCGCTGCGGTATCGTTGGCCTGCCCAACGTTGGTAAATCCACCTTATTTAACGCCTTGACCAAAGCCGGCATCGCCGCCGAAAACTACCCGTTCTGCACCATCGAGCCGAACGTCGGCGTGGTTGAAGTCCCTGATGCACGCATGAATGCGCTGGCCGAAATCGTGAATCCGCAGCGCATGCAATACGCTACGGTCGAATTCGTCGACATCGCCGGTTTGGGCGCAGGCGCGTCCAAAGGCGAAGGGCTGGGCAACCAATTCCTCGCGAACATCCGTGAAACCGACGCGATTGCGCATGTCGTGCGCTGTTTTGAAGACGACAACGTCGTCCACGTCGCCGGTAAAATCGATCCGATTTCCGACATCGAAGTCATCAACACCGAATTGGCACTGGCCGATTTGAGCACCGCTGAAAAAGCCCTGCTGCGTCAGCAAAAAACCGCACGCGCCGGTGACAAAGACGCAGCGAAACTGGTGAGCGTGCTCGAAAAAATCATCCCGACGCTGAACGAAGCGAAAGCCATTCGCAGCCTCAATCTGGATGCGGAAGAGCTCGCCTTGCTCAAACCGTATTGCTTCATTACCGCAAAGCCCACCATGTACGTGGCCAATGTGCTCGAACACGGTTTTGAAAACAACCCGCATCTGGACGCGGTCAAAGCCTACGCGGAAAAAGAAC
>CAYPYQ010000192.1:0-1232 GCA_964414735.1 uncultured Hydromonas sp. | reverse complement strand
TTGGCCGTGTTGCGCAAATAATCCGAATGACTAATCGGCGCGTCCAGCACCCAGCGCAAACCGACAACCGAACAGCGGTTCACCGCGCTCCTGATATTTGCGCTCAAACGGGGTCATCGGCGTGTCGATTCGCGGCAATTGTCCGCAAAATTCAGGCGCTTGCCCACTCAACTGCGCCACGGTGAAGGCAAACTCACGGATATAGATCGGCCAATTACTGCGGCATTCGAGCGTTCCACCCAGCGCCAAAATCGTGGGCAGCACCGCATGTCCATGCCAGCGACGTTTCAAATGGCCGATTTTCGGCCACGGATTCGGATAGAGGATGAAATGTTTGTACAACCGCTCACCTCGCTGGTTCAGCGTCTCATGCAGCAATCGCCAAAAATCAACCAAATCCGCGCGTATCCAAATAAAATTGCTCGGCAGCTCATCGCGCCACCAGCTCTTTTGCGTGCTCAACCGATCCTCAGACTGATCCACCCCGACCACGAACGCCTGTGGATGCGCGCGCGCAATGTGCAGTGTGGACTCACCCACGCCACAGCCCGCATCAAAAATCAACGGCGCGAACCGACTGTCCGCCCATGCCTGCATAAACTGTGCAAATGCCGCGCGATTGTAATCGGTATAGGGCTTTTGAAATGTGCTATCACGATGCCGCGCCAAAAGCTGCGGCAGATCCTCGTGGATGTCGGTTTGGCGGCTGTGGATATTGGGATTATCCGGCCATACATCGTTTAAAAATGAAGGTGAGTGGCTCATAAAATCAGTGGGAATCATTGCGCCCGCATTATTTCACATCCGCGTCGTCTTGCCCAGTCGAACAGCATACAAACGATTTACCCCTCAACCCACGCCAACAATTTGATTTTCCAGAAAAAACCTCGACATATCGGGTCGATAAGGTTCACGAGCAAGCGGTTTCAGGATAAAATACGTTGTTCGTTTGACCGTTATGTTTCAAGGCACTTGCACTTTGTCGCATCGGTCGCATCTCCATGGTATGAAAGTTTTAAAAAGCAGCAAATTATGGTTGGCATTTTAATTATCACCCACGCCCCGCTCGGACAAGCATTCCTAGCGACGTTGCAGCATGTGTACAAACAAATCCCCGAGGGCGTGCAGGCGCTGGATGTGCAAGCGGACGAGGATGTGAACCAAGTGGCCGAACGCGCTATGAAAGCCATCCATGAGCTTAACAACGGTGATGGCGTACTGGTATTCACCGA
>CAYPYQ010000191.1:0-4714 GCA_964414735.1 uncultured Hydromonas sp. | reverse complement strand
TAAAGCGCGTACCTTGACCCATCTGTGGCAAGCGCCGTTTACCCTGCACAGCAACATCATGGAACGCATTCGCGAAGAAACGGAAATGGCGCGTGCTGGTGGCAAAGCGCGCATCATCGCGAAGATGAATTCGCTGCAAGAGCCGCAGATCATCAATGCGCTGTACGAAGCCTCACAAGCCGGTGTTAAAATCGAGCTGATCGTGCGCGGATTCTGTCTATTGCGACCGGGCGTGCCGGGGTTGTCCGAAAACATCCGCGTGCGCTCGATCATCGGGCGGGTGCTGGAACACCACCGTGTGTTTTATTTTTATGGGCAAGGTCGTGAGGACGTGTATCTGTCCAGCGCGGATTGGATGGAGCGCAATGTGTTCAAACGCATTGAGCTGGCGTTCCCGATTTTGGACAAAAAAATCAAAAAGCGCGTGATTCACGAAGGTCTGCGCGTGTATCTGACCGATAATCAACAGGCGTGGGAAATGAACGCAGACGGCAGTTACTCCCGCCGCAAAGCCAGCAGTAACCGGGTCAAACCGCGCAGTGCGCAAACAGGTTTGATGCAATTGCTGGGTGAATTACGTTAATCGCGTTACGCTCAAAAGCACGCGAGTAGGAGTGGGGCAATGGAAATCGTTTGGGTATCGTTGGCGGCCTTGCTGGCTTCGTGTTTGACTTTTTTCTCAGGTTTTGGTTTGGGGACTTTGCTCATGCCCGTGGTGGCCTTATTCTTGCCGGTCGAGGTCGCCATTGCCGTGACCGCCATCGTGCATCTGGCGAATAATTTGTTCAAACTCGCTTTGGTGGGGAACAAGGCCGATCGTTCGGTCGTTGGGCGCTTCGGCGTTCCGGCGGTGCTCGCTGCCTTGTTGGGTGCGTGGTTGCTCAATTTTCTGTCAGGGCTACCGAACGCCTATGAATATCAATGGAGCGCTCACACCGTTTCCGTGACGATGGTCAAACTCATCATCGGTCTGCTGATCCTCGGATTCGTTTGGTTGGAGCTGTCACCGCGTTTTGCCAACATGCGATTTGATGCGCGTTATTTGTCATTGGGCGGTGCGCTCAGTGGTTTTTTCGGCGGATTGTCGGGGCATCAGGGCGCATTTCGCAGCATGTTTCTCATCAAATCAGGGCTGGATCAGCAGCGCTTCGTCGCCACCGGTGTGGTGCTGGCCGTGATGGTGGATGTCGCGCGGATGCTGGTGTACGGCTGGAATTTTTCAACCCAAGCGGCACAGATTAACTGGACGATGGTGCTATCCGCATCGCTGTTTGCCTTTGCTGGTGCGTATGTCGGCGCGAAGGTGCTGCATAAAGTGACTCTACGCACGATACAGTACATCGTCTCGGCGCTATTGGTGGTGATCGGTTTGGGTTTGGTCAGCGGTGTGTTGTAATTCGAAGACCCCAATCAAATAAAAAACGCTCTAACGAGCGTTTTTTAATAGGTTATTTCTCAAAAATTTGCTTTTTTAATTGTTCAATATATCCGGTTTTCCATTGTCCTTTATGTTTTATAACAACTCTTCCTCCTGCGCCTATTTTAGCTGCTAATTGTCCTAAGGCTTGTGCATCTTTTGGATGCCATCCAAGCTCAATGGCTATCTTAGTTACTTCTTGTCCGTGTAGCTCCTCTTTTTCTTGGCGCAATAATTGAAATAATTCTTTAGCGGCAGACTCATCAAGAGGATGGGTGAGTCCAGTTTTTAAGTTCACTCGAATAGTTAAGCTTTTTAATGCAGCATTAAGAAGTAAGCTCATTTGTATTCCTTAAAAAGAGAGTTAAACCTTTAGTTGTTTAAACGCCTTTTGCGCCGCCGCAATGGTATTGACCACATCATCCGCACTGTGCGCGGCGGAGACAAATCCCGCCTCGAACGCCGATGGCGCGAGGTACACGCCTTCGTCGAGCATGGCGTGGAAAAAGGCGGGGAACAGGTCGGTGCGCGAAGCCATCATGTCGGCAAAGCTCTGCGGCTTTTTCTCGGCGAAATACAGGCCAAACATCCCGCCTTCGCAGTCGGTGGAGAAGGGTACGCCGGCTGATTGTGCGGCGTATTCGAGGCCGTTCATCAGTTGGCGCGTGCGCTCGTACAGGTTTTGGTAGAAATACGGCTCGGAGATGATGTCCAGCGTGGTCATGCCCGCCGCGACCGCCACCGGATTGCCAGACAGTGTGCCGGCCTGATACACGCCGCCAAGCGGTGCCATGTGTGCCATGATGTCGCGGCGACCGCCAAATGCGGCGACTGGCATGCCTCCGCCGATGACTTTACCCAAGGTGGTGATATCGGCTTGCACACCGTACAGTCCTTGCGCGCACTGCTTGCCCACGCGGAAACCGGTCATCACTTCGTCGATGATCAATACCGCGCCATGCTTCGTGCACAGCTCGCGCAGGGTCTGCATGAATTCAGGTGTGGCGCGCACGAAGTTCATATTGCCCGCAATCGGCTCGAGGATGACGCAGGCGAGTTGGTCACCTTTTTCTTTGAACAGGGTTTGCAGCGCCTCAACGTCGTTGTACGGCAGTACCAGCGTGTCTTTGGACACGGCTTGCGGCACACCGGCAGAGGAGGGATTGCCAAAGGTCAATAGCCCCGAACCGGCTTTGACCAGCAGGCTGTCGGAGTGTCCGTGGTAGCAGCCTTCAAATTTGACCAGCAGATCGCGCCCTGTGAAGCCACGCGCGAGGCGAATCGCACTCATGGTCGCTTCGGTGCCGGAGGAGACGAGGCGCACTTGTTCGAGCTGCGGCAGCATTTGGCAGAGTTTTTCGGCGATTTCGACTTCGGCGCGGGTCGGTGCGCCGTAACCAAGGCCATTCGCGGCGGCTTCCTGCACGGCTTTGACGACGCGCGGATGGGCGTGACCGACGATGATCGGCCCCCATGAGCCGATGTAGTCGATGTATTTCGTGTCGTTTTCGTCCCAGAAATACGCGCCTTCGGCTCGCTTGATAAAGCGCGGTGTGCCGCCGACGGAACGGAAGGCACGCACCGGTGAATTCACACCGCCCGGTGTGGTGGTTTGGGCGCGGTCAAAGAGGGTTTGATTTTGGTCTAAAGCAGTCATATTCTCGGTTATTCAAGTATAAAAATTATTGCAAGGTGTTGGATGAAGGCGCAGGGCGTTTTTTCGGTTGCTCTTGCTCCGGTTCTTCGTGTTCGGTCTGGCGCGTCCAGTAAAAACGGTCGGGGATTTTTTTGCCCATGCCCATGCTGATGCCGAAACGCAGGGTTTGCCAGGTGTATTCGAGGGCTTCGCCGACGGCCTGCGGCGTTGGTTGTCCATGTGCGATGAGCGCGCTGATGGCCGCGGACAGCGTGCTGTTTGCGCCCAAAAAGGCATCTTTGAGCCGTGGCGTGGTGTCGGTGCGCAGCAGTCCGTCACTGGAGAATAGTTGATGCACCACCTGCGAGTCCGGCGCTTTGGCATCGGTGGCAAATACGTATTCGCAGCCGGAGGAGAGCAATGCTTGTGCATGGGCGTTGGCCAACAGCTGCGGATGCTCGTCTTCGATTTGCGAGAAGTTGTGTTTGACCTCAGCGAGCTGACGCAGCAGGTGACGTTGCGCTACCAGTAGATGGGTGCTTGGCAAAATCAACTCGTGAATGGCGGTGATAATGTCTTCGGCGCTATTATTGTCATCATCGTCCGCAACGAGGATGGATGGCGCGAGAATCACGGGTACTTGCGGGTAGTCGGCCATGATTTCGGCGATGACGCGCACGATTTGTACATCGGGCAGTACGCCGATTTTGATGGCGTGCACGACGGAATCTTCTAACAATGTGCGTGCCTGATCGTCTACCCAGTCCGCATCCAGCGGAATGACCGCTTCCAGACGGCTAAAGTCGCCCGCCAGTAGTGTGGTAGCGACGGTGAACGCGCTGGCTTCCAAGCTGGCACAGGTCAGCGCATCGGCGGCAATGCCTGCGCCACCGGTCGGATCGTGTGCATTAAAACTCAAAACAATGGGGTATGTCATGGCAAACCTTGTTAAAATAAGCGTTATCGTATTGTACCGTGCTCAGCTGGGCTTGGGTATGTGTCTGAAAAATTTTTGAGTGCTATTGGAGCGAAATATGAAAACCTGGGTGTGTGTGGTGTGTGGTTGGATTTATGACGAGGAGCAAGGTTGCCCCGAAGAGGGTATTGCTCCCGGTACAAAATGGGAAGATGTGCCATCAGACTGGACATGCCCTGAATGCGGTGTGGGCAAGGCCGATTTTGAGATGGTGGTGATTTAAGCGTTGTTTGAAATGCTATTGAAAAAACCGGTAGTCATGGGGCTGCCGGTTTTTTATTTGGTGATGTGAGCATTTAGATTAACGGTGAATCTGCGCCAGCATCGCGCTGGTTTTGTCCAGCATATCGTGCTCAACTGCATTGAATGCGCGCTGTAGCGCAAAGCCATAAGCGTAGCTGTCTGCGCCGCCGTGGCTTTTGATCACCACACCGCGCAGGCCGAGCAGCGCCGCACCGTTATACGGACGATTGTCCACACGGTGTCTGAATCCGTTGATTGCAGGCATGGCGAACAGCGCCGTCCATTTGCGCCACCATGATTTTTTGAATTCTTCGGTGATGCGGTCACGCACCATTTTACTCATGCCTTCGGAGGTTTTGAGCAGCACATTGCCAACGAAGCCATCGCACACGATCACATCCGCGCCGCCGGTGAAAATCTGATTGCCTTCGACATTGCCAAT
>CAYPYQ010000190.1:0-3626 GCA_964414735.1 uncultured Hydromonas sp. | reverse complement strand
GCGTCCGGCGAATCTCGCTTGGGCGTTAAAGGTCAAGAAGATCTGGGTAACGGCACTGCCGCTTTCTTCCAATTGGAATCCCGCTATGACTTGGATACTGGTGCAAACACAGGTACTGCAGCTGGTAGCGGCTTCTTTGATGAACGTGCATTGGTCGGTTTGAGCTTTGCTAACGGCGTACACAAAGTGTATTTTGGTCGTGCCGCATCTCCGATTGATCGTTTGGGCAACAACATCGGTCACTTAGCTACCGACTTCGGTGTTAAATCATCTATGGGTGGCTGGCGCAATGGCGCATACTATGACTACAACGCCAATGGTTTGGCAGTAGCAGCAGCTGTAACCACCAAAGGCGGTGCTTATGCTCCTCCAGTAGTGACCTCAACAGAAGGTGCTAAAGGCGAAAAATCGGCCTACGGTCTTTCTGCTCGCTACGACGCAGCAAACTGGTATTTTGGTGCTGGTTGGCAAGCGGACAATGATAAGTACGGCAATGCAGCTACCACAACTTTGAGCGGTGACAGCATCAAAGTAAAAAATGAATGGTTGGCTGTTGCTGGTTACAAATTCAATCCTGTCTTTGTAGGTGCGTCTTATGCAGATGCTAAAGGGTATGACTTCAAACATCGTCGCATTATCCAAGCTCATTTGGGTGGCAATCTGACACCAAATGACTTGCTGTTCGTTAACTATGCGCGTTATAAAACCACCACGACTGGCGATACTCTTGAAAAATACACTCGCTATGGCTTGGGTTACGTTCACTCCTTGAGCAAACGCACCAGCGTATTTGCCGGTGTTGCGCGTAACAAAGACCATATCGCTGATGAAAGCTACACCGACTGGGACGTTGGTCTGAAACACACATTCTAAGGAATGTTGCTCAAACATTGAGTGTCTGAGCACTTGGGCGTTTGACGGGTTTGCCATAAATCCGTCGACACCGCACAATCCCAAGTGTTCGGCATCCGAGGTTTGAACTTTTTTATTTGTCTTTATTCTCTTACATTTTTACCCGACAGCTGATCCGCATGTTTTTAAAACTGTTGATCCCGATGTCGGGTTTTTTTATCCGGCACTCAGGTACAACCCCTCCAAACAATACGAAGCAAGGATGCCATGATGAAATCTCAACCGCCATCTTCCCAAGCCACCCTCTCCACCGAACCGTGGGGCATCGGTGAATCCGTACATCATTCCGAATATGCTGCGCTGCACGAAACACTACTGACTCTGGGTAATGGCCGCATCGGTGTGCGTGGCGCACATGAGGAAGGCGCTATTTGGCCGGGCACTTTTCAAAATGATGTATTCATCAATGGCTTTTACGAATCCGAACCGATCACCTACCCCGAATCCGCTTACGGCTTTGCCAAAACCAATCAATTCATGGTGCGCGTACCGAATGCCACAGCAATCACTTTCACCATTAATGGCGAGGATTTTGATCCCACACAAGGGAAAATCGAGCACTACCAGCGCCATTTGGATTTCAAAACCGGTATTTTGACCCGTAGTTTTGACTGGACTAGCCCAAAAGGTCAAACGCTTCGCATACATTCGGAGCGTTTGGTCAGCTTTACGCATCCGAACCTTGTTGCTCTGCGTTACAGTGTCACACCGTTGAATAACTCTGGCGTTATAACACTGAGCTCCAAAATCAGCAACTACAGCGTCCAGGCTAAAAATGATTCTGCGGTTGACGATCCGCGTGTCGGCGCATCGCTTTCTGGGCAATTACAATTTCAACGTCACGATATGTTTGAAAACGGCTCCGCCTTCACCCACAGTACCCATCACAGCGGCTGGTTTGTCACCACCGCAGTGACGCATCAGTTAAATATGTCCGCAAAGCACAATCACACGCACGACGAATATATTTCCGAGCATCATTATCAAGCGTCATGCCAAGCACAACAAACCATCACACTGACCAAATACTGCGCCTACCTCACGACACAAAATGACGCGGCGCACAACCAGCTCTATACCCAAGCATTGGCCACACTACACACCGCACAGGATTTGGGCTTTGACACACTGATTGAGCAGCAAACACAGTATTTGACCGACTTCTGGCACAGCAGCCAAATCGAAATCGGTGGTGACGATGCCTTGCAACAAGGCATGCGCTTTAGTGCCTTTCAGTTATTACAATCCGCCGGACGCGACGGCAAAACCAATATTGCCGCCAAAGGCGTGACAGGCGCAGGCTATGACGGCCACTATTTCTGGGACACGGAAATCTACGTCCTGCCCTTTTTCCTGCATACCCAGCCGGAAATCGCACGCCAACTACTGCAATACCGTGCCAGCATCCTACCTGCTGCCCGCGAACGTGCTCGCGAAATGGCACACCCACACAGTGCGCTGTATCCGTGGCGCACCATCACCGGCCCGGAATGCTCCTCCTATTTTCCCGCCGGTACAGCGCAGTACCACATCAATGCCGACATCGCCTATGCCACTGCGCTGTACACCCATGTAACTGGAGACTGGTCGTTCATCGTTGAGTCCGGTGCGGAAATGATTTTTGAAACTGCGCGCATTTGGCCTGATTTGGGACATTTCTCAGACAATGGCGAATTCGGCATTTACACCGTCACCGGCCCGGACGAATACACCGCGATCGTGAACAATAATTTGTTTACCAATCTGATGGCGCGCCATCATCTGCGCTTTGCCTTGGAAACTGCCGAATATTTACATAACCATCATCCCGAACGCTACGCTGAACTGTGCGCACGCATCGGATTGACTGACGAAGAATTGGCACTCTGGCAGCATATAGCCGAGCACATAAAAGTGCCGTTTGATGCGGAGCGCCTGCTGCATGCGCAGGATGATGCATTTTTTGACAAACCGCTGTGGAACTTTGCCGATACACCGGCATCGAATTACCCGCTGCTGCTGCACTATCATCCGCTGGTGATTTACCGCCATCAAGTGTGCAAACAACCTGATGTCGTGCTCGCGCTACTGCTGCTCGGTGACGAATTTACTGCCGAGGAAAAACGCCGTAATTATGACTACTACGAAGCCATCACCACGCATGATTCATCACTGTCGAGCTGTATTTTCTCGATCATGGCCTCCGAAGTCGGCTACGGCGAAAAGGCCTACGACTACTTCATGCAAACGGCACGGCTGGATTTGGACAATCTGCACCACAATACCCAACACGGCCTACATTGCGCCGCACTCGCCGGCTCGTGGATGGCTTTGGTTTATGGCTTTGCCGGTATGCGCAGTAATGTAAAAATACCGCAATTTGCACCATTCTTACCCGCACAATGGACGCATTATCAATTCGTCGTTCGCCTGCACAACTGCTCACTGCAAGTTCGGGTCGAAGCACATCAGGTTACCTATCAATTGCTGGATGACGGCACATTGATGATCGAACACTATGGCACACCCGTGGAAATCACACGCAGCACCATCAACCTCCCCATTCCGGCCGCCCAACACTAAGGATTTACCATGAGCATCCAAGCATTCATTTTCGATCTGGACGGTGTGATTGCCGACACCGCTGTATTTCACTATCAAGCATGGCGTGAGCTGGCCAATCGTTTAGGCTTTGACATTGACCACGAGTTCAACGAAACGCTCAAAGGCGTCGG
>CAYPYQ010000189.1:0-1561 GCA_964414735.1 uncultured Hydromonas sp. | reverse complement strand
AAGGTCATCGGTGTTTCCCCAGTCAAATCCCATACTATACTTTTGGTAATCAAGTAATGATTCTCACACTACTTGCTTCATTGAAAACCTATTAGTATTATATCGTAACTATTTACCAAATAGTATCTGAAATTCCTCACGAACCCACACAAGGAGCCCATCATGGCAAAGATTGTTGTTGTATATCATTCCGGCTACGGTCATACCGAGCGCGTCGCCCAGACTTTGGCTGCAGCCGCACAAGCGCAATTGGTCAAGATTAACGAAGAAGGCAATATCGCCGAGCAGGATTGGGACACATTGAACCAAGCCGATACCATCGTATTTGGCAGCCCAACGTATATGGGCAATGTGAGCTGGCAGTTCAAAAAATTCGCCGATGCGACCTCCAAAGCATGGTTCACCCGCGCATGGAGCGACAAGCTGTTCGCCGGCTTTTCCAACAGCGCGAGCCTGAATGGTGATAAACAAGTCACACTGCAAACTTTGCAAACGTTGGCATCACAGCATGGCGGCATCTGGATCAGCCTCGGCCTGCCGCCAAGCAACAGCAAAGCCGCAACCCGCGCAGATGTCAATAATCTCGGCGGCTCGGTGGGGCTGCTGGTACAAAGTCCAGCTGATGCGAGCGTGGACGAAATCCCTTCGGGCGATTTGGCCACAGCAACCCAATTCGGTGAACGCATCGCTCAGATCACCGCGCGTTACACCCGCTAATTGAATCAAGCAGCGGGTCAAAACGGGCAAGTATCACTTGCCCGTTTCGTTATTCTTCCGCCTCTCAATAATCTGCTAATTATTAAACGCCCCGACCATCGCCAGCAGCCACAGCGCACCAAAAACAAAAGGCAATGCCTGCGCCGCCAGACGACCTCGTTCGCCCGCTTTACGCCCTGGGGTGAGTTTGAATAATTGATCCAAACCGAGGTTGTAATACTCCTTGCGAATCTCATCCATCGCGTCAAATGCGGCATAGGCACTCACACCGATCACCGCCGCCACGATCATGCCAAAAAATGGAAAGCCAAACACTAGCCAATGCAGCTTCGCCGTCGAGAGCGTGCCATAGGCGGTGAACAGCAAGCCTTGCGAGAGCAGCAGCCACATCAGGCGGTGATTCACCAGATTCTCTTCATGCGTCCACTGTTCGCGCAGGGCGCGGTATAAATCCCAGTGTATGGTTGAATCCAACAGTGTTTTTTCCGAGGTGGTCATGGCGTGCTCCTTGAGCGAAACCGGTTATGCAGACGATGATTAAGCGCGAATTCAAACGATTACACACGGTGCGATTGTACTCTGATTTATGCTCGTGAATCGAATCGTTTTAGCCAACACTCAGATGCAAAAACGGCGGGATAATCCCGCCGTTTTTATGTGTTACAACGCCTACTGATTACGCATCAAATTGATCTGCGTTCATGACTTTGGTCCAAGCCGCCACGAAGTCTTTCACGAATTTCTCTTGGTTATCATCCTGTGCATACACTTCCGCATAGGCGCGCAGGATAGAGTTACTACCGAAGACCAAATCCACGCGCGTCGCGGTCCATTTGACTGCGCC
>CAYPYQ010000188.1:0-1492 GCA_964414735.1 uncultured Hydromonas sp. | reverse complement strand
ACTCGCATTGGCTGTTGTCGGTAGTTTGAGCGCGTGTAATAAAGGCGGCTCGGCCAGTGGTGGTAAAGATGTGATTTATTTGGCCAGTGTCGCGCCGTTGTCCGGCGGTACGGCGACAGCCGGTAAAGACAACGACAGCGGTGCGCGTCTGGCGGTCGAGGAGATCAACGCCAAAGGTGGCGTGGAAATTAATGGTAAAAAATACCAGATTGAGTTGATCTCAGAGGATGATGGCGCTGATCCGAAGCAGGGGCCGATTGTCGCGCAAAAAGTCGTGGATCACGGCAAAGTTTTGGGCGTGATCGGTCACTACAACTCTGGCGTGACCATGGCGGCCAATCCAGTGTACGCCAAAGCCAATCTGTTCACCATCACGCCGAGCGCGAGTAACCCAGACGTGGTGGCCAAATCTATGAAAACTGCCAGCGGCTCGAATTCCTCCTATCGAATGGTGGCACACGACGGTATGCAAGGGCCTGCTCTGGCGGCCTATGCCAATAAAATTGGTATTAAGAAAGTGGCGATCATTGACGATGCGACCACATATGGCAAAGGTTTGGCTGATAAATTCGATGGCAAGGCTAAAGAGCTGGGCATGGATGTGGTGTATCGCGAAGCCACCACGGATAAAGCCACCGATTTCAAAGCGATTTTGACTAAAATCAAGGCCACCGACGCCGATGCGATCGTGTGGGGCGGCTTGGAAGACACTGCCGCGACGCTGACCAAACAAGCGCGCGAGCTGGGTCTGAAGCAGCAATTGTTGATGTTTGATGCCGTATGTACCGACAACTACATCACGCTGTCCGGTGACACCTCGATCGGTGTGCTGTGCTCGGTGACGGGCGTTCCGCTGACCGAAATGCCGGAGGGCGCAGCGTTTAAAGAGCGCTTTGAAAAACGCTTTAATGGTCAGAAAGTACAGGGCTTCTCACCATTTGCCTACGATGCGGTGTACACGGTGGTCGAAGCGATTAAAAAGGCGGGAACTACAGACGACTCGGCCAAAGTGGCCGCAGCTATGGAAGGCATTCATGCCAAAGGTTTGAGTGGCGATATCGCGTTTGAACCAAGTGGCGAGCGTAAAGACGGCATGATTACCATTTTGGAACAAAAGGGTAAAGAGTTTTTACCGATTGCCAAAAGCCGTTAATCCGATAGCGGCTGAATGAGTCCGTGAGTAAAAACACACCCCAAGCCTTGCGGCTTGGGGTTTTGCTTCGTGTGATTTGGGTTTTATTATCAATTGCGTTTATTGTACCGTTGGACTATGACGCTTTTTTAACTATGCGATGCGAGTAGCTCCGCATTACCGCCAGCTGCTGTGGTGTCGGTACACACATGGAACTCATGCACCCAGTTGTACAGGCTGGTGTTCGATGAAATCAGTGGAATGATTTCGCCGTCCAGCTGTGCCAAATGGTCGCGGATTTCACGCGCGCGCGCATCATCGGCAAAATACGCCACGGCATTGAAATCATAAAACGCGGCA
>CAYPYQ010000187.1:0-1323 GCA_964414735.1 uncultured Hydromonas sp. | reverse complement strand
CCGTCGCCGACATCGGCGACACATTGTCCGACATGCACCGCATCGCCCACGGATACGCGCGCAATCGCCGGCTGGCCAATGTGTTGACGCAGTTTCAGACGCACTTGCGCGGCGGGATATGGCGTTTCATTCAGCGGTGCTTTGACGTTGTATTTCTGAATATCGAGCCGTTGAATCAACCGCGAAATCGGTACAAGGCGGTGCTCGGCCATCGGGTCGGCATCGCGCAGCTCACCGACGTATTTCGCCCCGCCCTCTTCGCGGAACTGTTTTTTCAACATTTGGTTCAACTTCATGGGCGAAATGTCCACGGGGCATGACCACGCTTCGCAGATCGCGCATTCCGAGCAAGTCAACGCCGACAGCAGCACCGATGGTTTGGCGACATCGCTGTAATTGATCGCACGCACAATCAAATGCGGCGGCAGCTCATGCCCGATGATATGACGCGGGCACAACTCAGTACACAGACAGCACTGCTCGCAGGTGGTTTTCGCAATGCGTAGCGAAACTTGCTTCGGCTCCTTGTGCCGTTTAATCAGGATGTGGTCGGATGGCAAGGCAATCAGACCGCCTGTAGTTTTGCTCACGGTTTCGTCCAGAGAACCCACCAAGCGCCCCATCATCGGCCCGCCGTCAATGAAATCCACCGACTCCACTGTCGTCCCGCCGGCCAGATCAATCAACTCGCGGTAGGTGATGCCAATCGGTACGGTGACGGTGATCGGATGCCGCACCGCGCCGGTCACGGTCACGGTACGCAGCGTCACAGGGCGCTCTTCGTCCACCGCACGTGCGACGTTAATCAGGGTTTGTACATTGCTCACCACCACGCCGACGCTCAAGGGCAAAGCCGCGGGCGGCACACGCCGACCCGTCGCCATCCAAATGGTGATGACTTCGTCACCAGCGGGATAGACGTCTTTGAGAATATGAATGCGCATATTCGGTTTGAGTAGCGGCGTGAGCCGCTCGATTGCCGGCGCGTATTTGGCTTTGAGAGCAATGATGCCCTCGGTTGCACCAGTAGCGATCATGCCCAGCTCCAAACCACGCACCAGCTCTTCGGCGTATTTTTCCGCCAATTGTTGATCGACTTTGAGCAGCGGTTCGCACTCGGCGCCATTGACCAAGTAGATTTCCGCTTTCGCCGCCATTTTGACATGCGTCGGGAAACCGGCACCGCCTGCACCGACGATACCGGCTGCGCGAACGCGCTGTTGTATGGTGTGTGCATCCATTGCTGTCATCCTATCTATCCTTGCCCATGTTTACGGTGCCTTCTTGGGTGGCACGACCGCCAGATCATTCATCTCGCCGATC
>CAYPYQ010000186.1:0-3109 GCA_964414735.1 uncultured Hydromonas sp. | reverse complement strand
TCAGTTGCACGCCCTGTCCTTGCGCTTTCATCTGTCACGCCAAACCGGTGGCCTGACGCGCGACATTGAGCGCGGCAATCGCGGCATCCGCACGCTGATTGGGTTTTCGTTCATGACGATTGTGCCAACGGCGATCGAGGTACTGATGGTGCTGGTATTTCTGTGGAAAAAATACGATGGGGTGTTCGTCGCGATCACGGCGGCGGCGCTGGCGGCGTATATTGGTTTCACCGTGTGGGTGACGGAGTGGCGCACACAGTACCGTGTGCGTATGAATGATCTGGACTCGAAGGCAAGCCAGAAGGCGATTGATTCGCTGTTGAATTTTGAGACGGTGAAGTATTTCAACAATGAGTCGTTCGAGTCGCAACGCTACGACAGCGGGTTGAAGCAGTATCGTCAGGCGGCGATCGTGTCGCAAAATTCATTGTCGATGCTCAATCTCGGCCAGCAGTTGATTATCTCGGTCGCGTTGATTGCGATTCTTTGGTACGCGACGAAAAACGTGGTGGCAGGGCGCGCGACGGTCGGCGATTTGGTGTTGATCAATACCTTGATGTTGCAACTATACGTGCCGCTGAATTTCCTCGGTGTGATGTACCGTGAGATCAAGCAGGCGCTGATTGACGTGGACAAAATGTTTGTGCTGCTCGATTCACCTACCGAAATCAGCGATGCGCCGGATGCGCGTGTATTACAGGTCTCAGCAGGGCGCGTGGAATTCAAAAACGTGTCGTTCGCCTACAACGCCGACCGGCCGATTTTGCATGATGTGAGCTTCACCATCGAGCCAAACACCACGACCGCGGTGGTGGGCAAAAGCGGCGCAGGCAAGTCAACGCTCTCGCGGTTGTTGTTCCGCTTTTATGACGCGCAGCAGGGCGATATTTTGATCGACGGCCAATCGGTGAAATCGGTGACGCAAGACAGCTTGCGCCGCGCCATCGGCATTGTGCCGCAGGACACGGTATTGTTTAACGACACGCTGGGTTATAACATTCGCTATGGTCGCCCCGACGCGACGGACGAGCAGGTGATGCAAGCGGCGCATGCCGCGCATTTGAGCGAATTCATCAGCCGATTGCCAGACGGATTGGACACGCAGGTGGGCGAGCGCGGGTTGAAAATTTCCGGCGGTGAAAAACAGCGCGTGGCGATTGCCCGCACTTTGCTCAAAGGCACACCGATTTTAGTTTTTGACGAGGCAACCTCGGCACTCGACACCCACGCGGAAAAAGCAATTCAGTCGGCCTTTGATGAAGCCGCGCAAAACCACACCACGCTGATCGTCGCGCATCGCCTCTCCACCATCGTGTATGCCGAGCAAATTTTGGTGATGGATAACGGACAAATCGTCGAGCGCGGTACGCACGCGGAATTATTGGCGAAAAGGGGCGTATACGCGCAGATGTGGGCGCAGCAGCAGAGTGAGCCAAGTCAGAAATAACATCCTTAAAACGCGTACATATTATTAAATTTTATCGACATATCGAAAATAAACTTTTTAATCGACGTACTATTACGATATGTTGATTCAATCTACATTCACCGATAATATGTTTATAAAATAAAAAATAATCGACACATATTGCTGGAATGTTGATATCATCCACATAAAATTCCCTCTAACCATGAGTCATTAAGGATAAACACATGGTCACGATGCTTTGGTCTCCAACCAAGCCTTATTCGAACTTACCCAGCCTTCCTCCTCGATCTGATGTGGAAACGAAGGCGGTATTGAAGCAATGTATCGCGTCTCGCACTGCATTGGCTGAGCTTAAACAAGCGGCAGAGCTGATCCCCAATCAATCTATTTTAATCAACACACTGCCCTTATTAGAGGCGCGTGCCAGCTCAGAAATTGAAAACATTGTCACCACAACAGACAAATTATTCGCCCATCGGGATAATGAGAGTGCGGCTGATCCCGCTACAAAAGAGGCTTTGCGTTACAGTCGAGCTCTATTCAGTGGTTTTCAAGCCCTCAATGAAAGCCCGCTATCAACACGCACGGCTGAGGAGATTTGCACCCAGATTAAGGGCGTGCACATGAATATTCGCCGCACATCCGGCACGGCATTAACCAATGATCGCACCGGTGATATTATCTACACACCGCCAGAAGGTGAGCAAACGCTGCGCGATATGCTGGCGAATTGGGAGCGGTTTTTGCACAACGAAACCGATCTTGATCCTCTGGTGCGTATGGCCATCGGGCATTATCAGTTTGAAGCAATTCATCCGTTCACCGATGGTAATGGACGGACAGGGCGCATCATTAACAGCTTATTTCTCATCCAAGAGAACTTGCTGACCTTACCCATACTCTACCTCAGTCGCTACATCATTCAAAATAAATCGGACTACTACCATCTGCTGCTACACGTCACACAGACTCAAGAGTGGGAACCGTGGATACTGTATATGCTTAAAGCGGTAGAGGAAACCGCGACATGGACCTCGCAAAAAATCAGCGCGATCAAATCCTTGTCGGAGCATACTGCCCACTACGTTCGCTCGCAATTGCCTAAAATTTACACGCACGAATTGGTCAATTTGATTTTTGAGCTACCGTATTGCCGCATCGGTGATTTGGTTGACGCGGACATCGCCAAGCGTCAGACTGCGTCTATTTATTTGAAAGAGTTGGTACAAATCGGCGTATTGCGCGAAGTTTCAACAGGCAAAGAAAAATTATTCGTACATCCAAAATTCATGCAGCTATTGACACGAGAGAGCAATCAGTTTGCTCACTACGAAGAGCAAATGAATTTACTGTAATTGCCACAGGCCGTATTGCGTCTGCTGGGTTTTGCCCTCACGCACGCAACGCCAACCGGCTTGTACCAATGCACTGAGGTCAACGCTTTTTTCGGTTTCAATGTAGAGCAGCGTGTCCTCAAAGCACAGCGGTGCAATCAGCGGTAAAACCCGCTCCAACCAGCCGTGACCGAACGGCGGATCAAGAAAAATGACGTCAAACGTGTGCTTTTGTGCGGCCAATTGCGTCAACACCGCGAGTGCATCGTCTTGAAGCACACGCACCTGAACCACGCTGTCGTCTTGTTTCTGCCAATGTTGCAGGGTTTTTCGAATGTTTTCAACG
>CAYPYQ010000185.1:0-3483 GCA_964414735.1 uncultured Hydromonas sp. | reverse complement strand
TCGAACTGCCCTGTTTTCGGATCAATACCGCTGGAGAACGAATACGATCGACGCAGCATTTGCAATCCGGTCTTTTTCGCCAGCGCCATGTGTGAGTTTTCAGGAATCACCGGTTTGCCACTCGCGTCTTGCCGTTGAATATCCGCTGCATCCAGTTCATGCGTCGCTCCCATCGGCGCGCCCTCGGTACGGGTGCGGCCGAAAGTCTCCTCCTGCCCTTTGACGCTGGTGCGATCCCACGTTTCCAAATGCATTTGGATTTTGCGCGCGACCAGATAGCTGCCGCCTTTCATCCACTCCGGCGCATCCGCCCAGATCGTTTCATTCGCAGTTTTCAGTGTTTCCTGGTTGGCTGTGCCGTCTTTGAAGCCAAATAGATTACGCGGCGTTGCGCTGGATTGATCATAGGCGTTAAAACCCGATTGACTCCAGCGCATGGTAATGTTCGAGCGTGCTTGTCGTACCAGTTGGCGTACCGCGTGAAACGCGACTTGAGGATCATCGGCGCAACTTTGGATGCAGATATCACCGCCGCTCAAATCCGCTCTGAGCTGATCGCGCGGGAACAGGGGCAAATCGACAAACTCTTTCGGAGCCTGTGCGGATAAGCCCAGCTTTTTCAAAAACGATGGTGATACGCCAAAGGTCAGCGTCAATCCATATGCGCCGAGATTATCCGCTTCGCCCGTATCCTCAGGCGGGACGAACGGATTGTCGCCGTAGGCCATGATGTTTTTGCCTTGGGTGAGCTGAGCGGCATAACTCGTCCAGTTTTTGAACATGTCTTTGATCGCCTCTAAGTCCTCGGTGTGCAAGTCGGCCACCAGAAAATAGATGTGCTTTTGCGCGGGCGTGACGATGCCCGCTTGATGCTCGCCATAAAACGGATGTGTTTGCTGGGCGATGGCGGAGTAATCGCCCGTGAATGGCTTTTGCTCAGTGGTTTGCGGTGCTTTTTGAGCAATATTGCTCGTCTCTTGGCGACAGCCGGAAAGACCAAAACCGCTTGCGAAACCGCCTGCCAAAGCCAACCCGACGGAGCCACCGCCCATGGATTTGAGAAAACGGCGACGAGAGGCTGGAGCAGCTAATTTTTGATGCGAATTCATGATAAAAGTGTAATGATTGGAGAAAAGCACAACGCATTCCCCGCTTTTTGGCGAAGGAATGCGTCGTTACGCATGGGATTTAATTTATGGATTTGAATCCGAGCTTTATTTCAAGACGATGCCCATCTGTGCCAGTGGCTCACCGAGTTTATTCACCGCCTCGGCCAACTCTTTGGTGTCCTGTTTGGTCAATTTGGTATACGGTTTATAGCCGTTCGCACCCTCTTGATGCTTGGCGAGCAAATCGTTGACCGCCTTGAATTTACTCTTCAGATCCGCAACCAGTGCCGGATTTTTTTGCTGCAATTTAGGGGTGAAAATTTCAAAGATTTTTTCAGCGCCTTCGATGTTGGCTTTGAAATCATACAGATCGGTTTTGGAGAAAATTTCCTCTTCGCCCGTAATCTTGCTGGTAGAAACTTCGTTGAGCAAATCCACCGAGCCCTGCACCATCAGCTCACCGGTGACATTAGCGGTGGGGATTTTCGCGCGCAATTCTTTAATGTCATTGATCAGCTGTTGCCCCAATTTTTCGGTACCCTTGGTGGTATTTTTGGTCCAGAGGATTTTTTCGATGGCATGAAAGCCGGTCCAAATTTCATCCTTTTCCAAATCGGCTTCGCGGTTATCGATGCGTGGATCCAAATCGCCAAAGCTCTCGGCGATCGGCTCGGAGCGCTCGTAGTACATTCGTGCCAACGGATAAATTTTCTTCGCCTCGGTTATATTCCCTGCATCCAAATAGCCTACGAACTTCTCCGTATCCGCCAGCAGCTGGTCGATTTGCCCTTCCACCCATTTTTTATAGGCTTGGGTTTCGACGGTCAAATCATTGGCGGCAATGGCTGGCACAGGTGCAGCTGCGGGCGTGGCCGGCTGTACGGCAGGTGCTGGCGATTTCTCCGCAACCGGTGCCTTGTCACACGCACTGAGTGTGGCAGTCACCAAGGTAGCTACCAACAGCAGCGGGAATGCAGAATGTTTCATGAGAGTCCTTTTGTCCGAATTAAATTTAAATGAGAAGTGTTCGCATTATCATTAATATTTAATTCGGAGTCAAGGTGTAAAACTCATCCGTGTTAGAAATCCCCCACAGTGTTGATAAAAGCATAAAAAAGACACGCCATATTGACGTGTCTCTGCCCTGAATCAGATGGATTACATTATATTGGACGGATGATTGTCGCGTCGAAATAACTCCCACTCGCCTATGGTTTTGCCATTGGGTAAATGACATACACCATATTCACTACCATCGGTCTGACGCTTGGTTTCTGGCTTACCACCTTGTTTAACACAGTATTCCGAAGCAGGATTAGACATACCAACGGGCTTTTCCTGCTCTTTGGCATGGTCGCGGCGGAACAGAGTCCACTCCTCAACAGAGCTGCCATCTGGCAAATGACACAAACCATACTCGCCACCATCTGCTTGACGTTTGATTTCCAATTTACCACCCAAACTCACGCAGTACACAGATGCCGGATTAGCCATGCCAATCGGTTTGCTTGAGGCAGGTTTGTCCTGTGCACAAGCCGCCAAACTGATGAGACTGATGATGCTCAATGTTGCTATTTTCAAATCACGCATCGCATTTTCCTTTGATTTTAAGGTTTACTCAATTAAAGCTTTATTTATTCAGGCTGCTGTTATAAGGCAGTTTAACACCAATAGGTTGACAACAAGCCTGATGAAACAAGGCGCAACCGAAATCCGATTGCGCCCTTTCATCAATCATCAACCGACTCATCCGCCTTATTCACGGATAATCAAATTGACTGCGTTTTTCGGATCGTAGTTAGCCGGATCAAGCGGTATGTGATTAGAGATGTAATCTTTGAGCACATTCGCATCGGTAAATCCTGAGTTGACCCAAGTCGGATGCACACCTTTGAGTTTCGGATAGCCGTCACCGCCCGCAGAGGCAAAGTCATTCAAGGCCATGCGGTACGTCGCGGTTGGATTCAACGGTTTGCCGCCAACCATGACGTTGGTCGCTTCACCTTTGACGTATTTCATCGAAATGCCGGCAAATTGCGGGAAGCCACCCGAACCTGCAGTCATTTTACCCAATGCGTTCAGGTAGTTTTGCACCTCCGCGCCACTCAAATCCACGTAGCTGATTTGGTTGCCAAACGGTTGCACCTTGAGTACATCGCGGTAGGTCAGCTCGCCTGCTGGTAATGAATCGCGAATACCGCCGGAGTTCATCACCGCAAAGTCGGCTTTGACTTTTTCACGCATGGCCGTACCGATCAATACACCGAGGTTGGTCGGCTGACTGCGCACCACGTCACGTTTACCGATGAATTCGCCGGTGGATTTACCCACCTTGATTTTCAATGCGTCCTGACCTTTTTCTTGGAACGGCGTC
>CAYPYQ010000184.1:0-1090 GCA_964414735.1 uncultured Hydromonas sp. | reverse complement strand
GCCAGTCGTCCGGCGGACTTGGAAAACGAAAAAGCCAAATTCTTGGGCAAAGACGGCGTACTCACCGCCGAGCTCAAAGCGCTGGGCAAACTGCCCATCGAAGAGAAAAAAACACGTGGCGCGCAAGTCAACGCCGTGCGTCAGCAAGTCGAACAACTGCTTAACGACGCGCGTCAAGCGCTCGCCGATGCCGAGCTGAATGCCCGTCTGGCGACCGAAAAGCTCGATGTTACCTTGCCCGGGCGTGGTTTGGCGCGCGGCGGCATACACCCCGTGGTGCGCGTCACCCGCCGCGTCGAAGCGATTTTTCGCTCCATGGGTTTTGATGTGGCTGATGGCCCCGAGATCGAAAATGACTGGTACAACTTCACCTCATTGAACAGCCCAGAGAATCATCCGGCGCGTTCAATGCAGGACACCTTTTACGTCGCCGATAAAGACGAACGTGGCAATCCTCTGGTACTGCGCACGCACACCTCGCCGATGCAGGTGCGCTATGCACGCACGCAAGTAGCGAAAATGCAGTCAGGCGAGCTCAAAGCCGGTAGCCCGATCAAAGTCATCGCGCCGGGGCGCACCTACCGCGTGGACTCCGATGCCACGCATTCACCGATGTTTCATCAGGTCGAAGGTTTGTGGATTGCCGAAGCCGTGAGCTTTGCCGATCTCAAAGCCGTATACACCACATTCCTACAAAAATTCTTTGAAACCACCGATTTGCAAGTGCGTTTCCGCCCGTCCTACTTCCCGTTCACCGAGCCGTCGGTCGAAATCGATATGGCGTTTGGCACAGGGCCGAATGCGGGCAAATGGCTGGAAATCTCCGGCGCAGGGCAAGTGCATCCGACCGTGATTCGCAATTTTGGCCTCGATCCCGAGCAATACATGGGCTTTGCCTTCGGCTCGGGCTTGGAGAGACTGGCGATGTTGCGCTATGGCGTGAATGATTTGCGCCTGTTCTACGAAAATGATTTGCGGTTTTTGGCGCAGTTCAATTAGTGAGTGAGAAAGCCAACGAAGGTTTGTTCGCAACAAAAAGCAGTAGATAACACCGGGGGGGTGCGATGTATGTTCCTAAATATTTTGCAGT
>CAYPYQ010000183.1:0-11620 GCA_964414735.1 uncultured Hydromonas sp. | reverse complement strand
TTTTCAAAATACACGCGCATCACGATTTCCAAAGTATCTTTGTACTGCTCCCGCGCCACCACCAGACGTTTGGCATAATCCATCGCAGCATCCGTATCGTGAATGGAGCATGGGCCAATAATGACCACGAGGCGATCGTCGGCATCATGCAGGACACGATGAATCGCTTCACGCGAGTCGTAGGTGACTTGCGCGGCTCGCTCAGACATGGAAAACTCTCGAATGATGTGCCCCGGAGGGGCGAGTTCGTCAATTCGTTTGATTCGGACATCATCGGTATTGATCTGCATGGTGTTTCCTTTTCTATAGTTAAAAGTGGCTATCTCAATTTTGCATAAAAAAACCGCTAATCAGACATTAGCGGTTTCGTTGAATTTGGTTGCACAAGGCTACCGAACAGACCCACCGCCAGTTCGAATAAAGTGCCAAAAGTAAAATGATTGTGCGCGTGACATGTAAAAATCCCAAAATTCCTTAAAGTCGTTCAGTAATGCTTAACGACGAATATCCGTATTTATAGACCTTTTCCCAACCGATTGCAAGTGAAAATTGGTTTTAATCCAAGCCTGTGTAAATACGGCAACAAATTGAGCCAACTATCGTACATCTTTGGCGTAGGTATCCCGCGCCATATCGCGGATGTCCACGGTAATGCTGGATAAATCCGGCAGTTTCGCTCGTAAAGCCGCCGCCATATGGTGTGTCAGTGCCTGTTTTTGCTCCGTAGTACGACCGCTGAGCAGATAAATGATGATGTGAATAAAACCACTTTGATTCGGTGCGTGTTCGCCCAGCACATAATCATCCACCGCATGTGCACGGGTTTTGACATCGCTTGCGCCAAATAATCCGCAGGACAACATTGTCTGATGTGCCGTGTGCAGCAGCTCGGTTTTACTTAATGTGTCCAACACATTCGGCGTGTATTCGATACAGCAATGTGGCATAGCAGCTCCTTTTATTTTTTGCTCAAATAATCTTGTAACCAAAATGCGCCGAGTTGTGTTTTCACATCGGGCACCCAACCATTTTTAATCCAAGCCATCAATTCGCTCAACGGCACGCGCAACAATTGCACAAATTCGTTGTCATCCAACTGTTGCTCACTCACTTGCGTCAAACCCTCCGCCAGATAGAAGTGAATGACCTCATCGCAGTATGCCAATGCATTGTGAATATCCGTGACGTGGGTATAGCGTTCGGCACGATAGCCGGTCTCTTCCAGCAGCTCGCGCTGCGCCGTATCCAGAGGCGTTTCGCCCTCATCTTTTTTACCTGCGGGAAACTCGACGAATACTTTACGCAACGGATAACGGTATTGGCGCTCCAACAAAACATCACCATTGTCAAACAGCGGCATGATCATCACTGCGCCGGGATGTTTCAAATACTCGCGGTATGAGGTTTCACCATTGGGCAAACGCACATCAGCATGGTGCAGTTGCAGATATTTACCTTGAAACACCACACGATCATCCAAGGTCTGTTCTGCCAGACCATCCGCATGCTCCAATGCGGCTAAATCGTATTTTTGCACCATTACCCCTCCTCATATCCAAAAATAAAAACGCGTGGTCTACCCACGCGTTCATTCCATCCATTAAGAGCGTCGCCACAAATAGCGCCAAGTAAATGCCGGAAACGCGGCAACAATAAACAGCAAAAAGGTGATTGTATAAAACTGCCAACCTTGCTGATTCACCTGCCCGACTTGCCCCTCCAACAGTCGCCCAAATGCAATCCACAGCCCATACGCCACCACAAACTCAAGTACTCGCACCCACGCTGTTTTAGGTTTTTTCAACAGCGGCACAGCAAACAAACTGCGATCACCGAGCAAGGGCAAGGTCGCCAACACCAACCCGACCAGAATCACCCAGAATGCTGCCCCACCCATCGATTAAACACCTAAGCTTTTCAAAACCGCATTTACAGCCATTTGGATCAAACCGTTTGGCAAGATACCCAACACGATCAAGGCCAAAGCATTCACAGTCAATACACCATGCTGCACCGCAGTGAATTGAATCGGAGTAGCATTTTCGGCTTTGTCAAAGTACATCAATTTGACGACGCGCAGGTAGTAGAACGCACCAATCAGCGAGAACAACACCGCTACCAAAGCCAGCTTGAACAAACCTGCATTGATCAAACCTTGAATCACCATGAACTTCGCCATGAAGCCAACCAATGGCGGAATACCGGCGAGCGAGAACATCACTAACAGCAGCAAAAACGCCAACCAAGGATTGCGCTGGTTTAAACCTTTAAAGTCATCCAGATGATCCGCCTCAAATCCCACATGCGTCATCGCCAACAACACACCGAAACCAGCCAAGGTGGTAATGGAATACACAATCACGTAATAGAACGCATTACCAACACCCAGAGCGGTCGTGTATGGATCAACACCAGCACGCGCGGACAAAAAGCCCAAGAGCACGAAACCCATGTGAGAGATACCCGAGTACGCCAGCATACGTTTATAGCTTTTCTGACGAATCGCTGCCAAGTTACCGAGGATCAGAGACAATACCGCCAATACCGCAAACATCTGCTGCCAATCAATCGACAGATGCGGCAGACCTTGGATAAACAGACGCACGATCATCACAAACGCAGCGATTTTCGGTGCAGATGCAATCATCAAAGTCACTGGTGTTGGTGAACCCTGATAAACATCCGGCACCCACATGTGGAACGGTACAACACCGATCTTAAACGCAACACCTGCAACCAAGAAAACCAAACCCATAATCAACAATGGCATTTGAGTTTCCGTATGCCCACTGGCCACCTTATTGGCAATCTCGGTTAAACTCAAGCTACCACCCGTCGCACCGTAGACCAAAGACATACCGAACAACAACAAGCCCGATGCAATCGCACCCAAGATGAAATACTTCATCGCCGCTTCGATTGAACGCACATGATCGCGACGCAAAGCCACCATCGCGTACAACGACAGCGCTTGCAACTCCAAGCCCATATACAGTGCCATCAGATTGTTCGATGATATCATCACGAACTGACCAACCAGCGAAAACAAAGTCAAGCTATAGAATTCACCGTTCAAGAATCCACGCTCAACCGCATAGCGCTGACCATACACCAAAGTCACCGCCACGCAGATCAGCGAGAACATCTTAGCCAGATTGGCCAACGGATCGGATACAAACATATCGTTGAACGCATACAGCGTTGCGCCGGAATGCAGCAATCCCGAAGTCAAAACGCCTGCAATGGCCAAGCCGATCAAGCTGACAATATGAATGATCCGACGATACGCATCGTTGTGTGTCCCCAGCTCGAGTAACAATACCGCCGTAGCGACCAGCGCTAACACGACCTCAGGGTAAACAATGAAAAAATTTGGCATAACGTTTCAACCTTGTTCTAACCGATTAGAATCTCAAATAAATTTTTACAGATAAATCCAGCAACTCAATTAAGGCTTGAGCGGCAACTTGCTTTGAGCCACATGATTGATCAGCTCATTCACAGAGGCATCCATGGTATGCGTGAATGGCAGTGGATACATACCCATCACCAACACCGCTACCGCCAACAAACCTAAGATCAACAGTTCGCGACCATTCGCATCGGTCAATTCGGCCACATGATGATTTGCCACCGGACCGAAGACCACACGCTTGTACATCCACAATGAGTACGCCGCACCGACGATCAATGTGGTCGCTGCAATCGCCGCAATCCAGAAATTAAACTTAGTCGCACCGATAATCACCAGGAATTCACCTACAAAACCGCTGGTTGCTGGCAAACCGGCATTGGCCATAGTGAACAGCAGGAAAAATGCGGCGAATTTCGGCATGGTGTTGATCACACCGCCATAGGCCTCAATCTCACGGCTGTGCACACGGTCATACATCACACCGATACAGAAGAACATGGCGGCAGACACGAAACCATGTGAAATCATCTGCAAAATAGCGCCTTGCATGGCGACATTATTTGCTTGCCCCTGTTGATTGAACATAAAAAAGCCCAAGGTCACAAACCCCATGTGCGCGATGGACGAATACGCCACCAGTTTTTTCATGTCCTTTTGTACCAACGCCACCAAACCGACATACACCACCGCGATCAGTGACAAAGTAATCATCATTGGCGCAAACGCATGCGACGCATCCGGCGCAATCGGCAGAGAGAAACGCAAGAAACCGTACGCACCGAGTTTCAACATGATCGCCGCCAAGACCATAGAGCCACCGGTTGGCGCTTCCACGTGTGCGTCTGGCAACCAAGTATGAACTGGCCACATCGGTACTTTCACCGCAAACGCCATCAAAAATGCGAAGAACAACAATTTTTGCGTAGCCATCGCCAATGGATAATCGTGCCATGCCGCAATGTCAAAGGTGCCTGTTGAATAACGCAAGTAGGCGATCGCCAACAGCATCAACAACGAACCCATCAAAGTATAAAGGAAGAACTTAAACGCAGCATACACGCGGTTCGGACCGCCCCAGACACCGACGATGATGTACATCGGGATCAAGGTCGCTTCAAAGAAAATGTAAAACAAGAAACCGTCGGTCACCGAAAACACACCGATCATCAGGCCGGACAAAATCAGGAACGCGGCATTGTATTGCGCCACTTTATTGGCAATCACTTCCCAACCGGCCATCACCACCAGTACGATGATAAACGCAGTCAATGGGATGAACCAAATGGACAGGCCGTCCACACCTAATGCGTAGCTGGCATTGATGCTCGGCAACCATGCATGACGTTCAACAAACTGCATCGCCGCCGTAGAACCATCAAATCCGAGAATCAACGGAATCGTGATCAAGAAACTGACGATCGCACCGAGCAAGGCCACCCATCGTGCCAAACCATTGCGTTCACTGCGTCCGAGCAGCAGTGTCGCCACACCAAATAAGATGGGAACCCAAATCGCTAAACTTAACCAAGGCATATGCATATCGCTACCACTTTTTAATATTGAGTTGACTCTATCGTTCAGTCCATTGAACAGTGAATCAAGCCCGATCGTTAAATACTAAATATCAAATACCAAATTCGTACACGTCTGATTCTTTACAGCATCAAAGCGTTACGATAATGAACAAGAAGAAAATCACACCGATCACCATGGCGAACGCATACTGATAAATCAAACCGGATTGGAACAAGCTCATCGCCTGTGCAAATACGTTGACTACTTTAGCTGCGCCATTGACGATCAAACCATCAATCAACTTGCTGTCAGATACCTTCCACAAGAACTCACCGATCTTACGCGCGCCGCCAGCGATCACGGTTTCGTTGAATTTATCGAAGTAATATTTGTTTTCCAAAATATTGTTGATGATCGGCGTTTTCGCCTTGATCGCAGCCGGAATGCTCGGCTTGACCATGTAGAAGAAGTACGCCAATGCCACACCAGCCAAAGCCAACCAAAACGGTGCCGAAGTCAAAGCATGTACCGCCATACCGACAGCTCCGCCATGCTCTTCAAACACTTTAGCCAATTCTTCCATCGCAGGATGTGCTTCATGATCAATCGTGATCACACCTTTGAAAAAATCGCCAAACAGCATCGGCTCAATCGTCAAGAAACCGATGATCACGGATGGAATCGCCAACAAGATCAACGGCAAAGTCACCACCCACGGAGACTCATGCGGTTTGTCATTCGGACCCAAGCCATGATGATGTTCGTCATGATCCGCGTGATCATCATGCCCATCACCGTGTGCTGCATCCGCATGTGCGGCATGCGCATCATGAGCATGGTGCGCAGAGGCTTGCATCCAACGCTCTTTCCCGTGGAATACCATGAAATACATACGGAACGAATAAAACGCCGTAATGAATACACCCGCCAGTACCGCAAAGTGCGCAAAACCCGAACCAAACAGATGCGACTCAGCCGCCGCTTCGATGATGGAGTCTTTTGAATAAAAACCAGAGAAGAACGGCGTACCGATCAAAGCCAAAGAACCGATCAACGAAGTGATCCAAGTAATCGGCATGTATTTACGCAGGCCGCCCATATTGCGCATGTCTTGATCGTGGTGCATACCAATGATCACGGAACCCGCACCCAAGAACAGCAATGCTTTGAAGAACGCATGTGTCATCAAGTGGAATACGGCAACCGAATAAGCCGACACACCTAATGCCACGGTCATATAACCGAGCTGAGACAATGTAGAGTACGCTACCACACGTTTGATGTCATTTTGAATAATGCCTAAGAAACCCATGAACAATGCGGTAATCGAACCGATGATCAATACGAAAGACAATGCCGTATCAGACAATTCATACAACGGCGACATACGGCTGACCATGAAAATACCGGCAGTCACCATCGTTGCCGCGTGGATCAATGCGGAAATCGGCGTCGGACCTTCCATGGAGTCGGGCAACCACACATGCAATGGCACTTGCGCCGATTTACCCATTGCACCAATGAATAAACAAATACAAATGGTAGTGATCAGCATCCAATCGGTACCCGGGAACATCATTTGTGCCAATTCCTCACGCTTGGCAAAGACTTCCGCGTAATCCAACGAACCGGCAAAAGCATAGATCAAGCCAATGCCCAATACAAAGCCGAAGTCACCCACACGATTGACCAAGAATGCTTTCATATTGGCAAAAATCGCACTCGGACGGGTATACCAGAAACCAATCAACAGGTAAGAAACCAAACCCACAGCTTCCCAGCCGAAGAACAGTTGCAAGAAGTTATTACTCATCACCAGCATCAGCATGGAGAAGGTGAATAATGAAATGTATGAGAAGAAACGTTGATAGCCCGGATCATCTTTCATATAACCCATGGTGTAAATGTGTACCATCAATGACACAAAGGTCACGACACACATCATCATGGTAGTCAGATTGTCGATCAGGAAACCGACTTCCAACTTCAGATCACCGATTTGCCCCCATGTGTACACGGAACCGTTGAACACGTTACCCGCGCGAACGTCGTTAAAGACAATCACCGAACCAATGAACGCAATCAGCACGCCCAAAATCGTGACGATCGCAGATGGCAAACGCCCAAGCTGTTTGCCAAAAATGCCTGCCAAAATCGAGCCGACCAATGGCGCAAACGGAATGATGAGGTACAACGATTTCATTGTTTTCTCGCTTATTGTCTAATCTACTAATACTTTCACACCTCGGATGTTTGCCTATCGTACCAACACCCGATCAAAATTACGCTTGGTAACCGCGCATTAACCCTGCAAGTTATCCAATTTATCCATATCGACGGTATTCATCGTACGGAACAATACCACCAGAATTGCCAAGCCAATCGCCGCTTCTGCCGCCGCAACGGTCATGATGAAGAACACAAAAATCTGACCTGAAACATCACCCAACATATGCGCAAAGCTGATGAAATTGGTATTCACCGCCAGCAACATCAGCTCAATCGACATCAACAGAACGATCATATTATTGCGATTCAATACGATTCCAACAACACCGATCGCAAACAACGCCGCACCTAAAATAACGTAATAAGAACTAGGCATCATGACTCCTGTTTATTAACTTCTGGCGCAACCAAAGTCTGACGTGCACTCACATCAGCGGCCTCATTAACCATACGCAGACGATCTTGTGCGCGGGTTTGCGCTTGTTTAGACGGATTCTGTTCTTTCGCTTCCTTGCGGCCACGCAACGTAATCGCCACTGCGGCAATCAAAGCGACCAACAATACCAACGCAGCCAACTCAAAAGCCAAAGCATATTGTGTAAACAGCACTTCACCGATACGACGGGTATTCGAACCATCCTTAACCAGCATTTCAGCCGCACCCGGTTTGGCCGGACGATGCAAGGATGAAAAGATCACTGCGCCGATTTGCACAATCACCAAGGCGCCCAAACCTATTGCCAACGCCAGCGTTTTCTTAAATCCTTCACGTGCCTTAACTGTGTTGAGATTGAGCATCATCACCACAAATATGAACAGCACCATCACCGCGCCGACATAAACCAGCACCAGCAAAATACCAAGGAATTCGGCTTGTAACATAATCCAGATACCGGCCGCAGAGAAGAACGACGCGATCAAAAACAGGGCCGAGTGAACCGGGTTACGTGCAGTCACTACGGCAATCGCACAACTGAGCAGCACCGCAGCAAACACAAAATAAATGATGTTTTGAATATCCATCTCAAACTCTTTTCACATTAATACAATTATCGTATCAACCAAGTACAGCGGTTTAGCGATATTTCGCATCAGCTGCTTTGGCCGCCGCAATATCCGCTTCATAACGATCCCCTACGGCCAGCAACATTTCTTTGGTGTAGTACAGATCGCCGCGCTTCTCACCGTGGTACTCAAAAATTGGGGTTTCCACAATCGCATCTACAGGGCAAGACTCTTCACAAAAACCACAGAAGATGCATTTGGTCAAGTCAATATCGTAGCGCGTGGTACGGCGCGAACCGTCTTCACGCTCAGCCAGTTCAATGGAAATCGCCATCGCCGGACAAACAGCCTCACACAGTTTACAAGCGATGCAGCGCTCTTCACCGTTTTCATAACGGCGTTGCGCGTGCAAACCACGAAAACGCGGCGAAATCGGGGTTTTTTCCACGGGATAACGCAAAGTGATTTTTTCTTTGAAAAAATACTTGCCCGTCACCGTCATGCCCTGCAGCAGCTCGGTCAAGAAAAAACTTTTAAAATAATGTTTCAATGATGCCATAGTGTTCTACCTACGCTTTTTGTATGCGGTTTTTCAATACGCCCTACGCTACTGATGCACGCTTATTTCCAAATGGACAGCGGTGAGTGTAACCAAACACCGATGACAAACAACCAAACCAAGCATACCGGCAAAAAGACTTTCCAACCCAAACGCATGATTTGATCATAACGATAGCGTGGGAAAGTTGCACGAATCCATAAGAAAAATACAATGATCGCACTCATTTTCAGGAGCATCCACACAATACCCGGAATAAATGACAAGAACGCAAACGGCGCATCCCAACCACCTAAGAACATAATGGATGTCAGAGCAGAGATCACAAACATATTGGTATACTCAGCCAAGAAGAACAAGGCAAAACCCATACCGGAGTACTCAGTCATGTGACCTGCGACGATCTCAGACTCACCCTCAACCACATCAAACGGGTGACGATTGGTCTCGGCGACACCGGAAATCAGATAGACCACAAACATTGGCAACAGAGGCAGCCAGTTCCATGACAGGAAATTCATGCCCATGCTGTTGAACATACCCTTTTGCTGTGTTTCGACGATGTGCGTCAAGTTCAAGCTATTGGAAATCATCAATACCACAACGATCGCAAAGCCCATCGCGATTTCATACGACACCATTTGTGCCGATGCGCGCATTGCGCCGAAGAATGCATATTTTGAGTTACTCGCCCAACCGGCCAAAATCACACCGTATACACCGATAGATGCCACGGACATTACGTACAGCAAAGACGCATCAATATTGGCAACTACGAAATCTTTGGCCAGAGGGATCACCGCCCACACCGCAAACGCCGGCACCAAAACCATCAAAGGACCGAGATAGTACAAAGGCTTATCCGCACGCGTCGGAGTGATGATTTCCTTAATCAGCAATTTCACCACGTCAGCAATCGGCTGTAGTAAACCATACGGACCGACGACACTCGGCCCCATACGAATTTGCATCGCGCCAATGATCTTACGTTCCGCATAGGTGAGATACGCCACTGACAGCAACACCGCCACCATCAAAGGCACAATGCGGATCAGCGCCCACAATACCACCCACAGCGCATCGCCGAATGTGGCTGCACCCCAAGTCGTGAATTGATTAATCAGCTCCATTATGCTCGCTCCACTGTTACGGTTGCATAGGCAGAACCCAAAGCCGCAGCCAAAGCAGTACCGCCATGAATATCAACGACGCTATCCGCCAATTTAGGATTCAAAACGGCTTGTGCTTTCACGCTGCGATCACCTTGTTTGACCACAACCCATGCAGCATCGCCTGCTAAATCGGTTGCCAAACCCAGGGCTTGATACACATTGGCCGCCAAACCAACCACTTGGCCATCCTGCGCCCATTTGGTTTTTTGCAGACTATCTGCGCGACGCACCACTGCATCGGTTGCATACGGATTGACTCGCGTACCGCGTACCCAGCCGTCAGTTGAACTGGCTGCGGTAACTTCAGCATTCGAGCCATTATTCAGACGCGCACTCAAACCTTCCAGGGCCGATGCACAAGCGGTGCGAATATCATTCAGCTCATTGGCGCTAAACGCAGGAGACTGAATACCCAGACGTTCACCCAATACGCGCAGCACTTTCCATGCCGGACGCGCCTGACCCAATGGTTTCACCACCGGATTGAATGTTTGCGCGCGACCTTCGGCATTGACAAATGTACCACCCGTTTCAGTGAACGGCGTCGTCGGTAAAATCACATCAGCTGTATCAGCAACCGCTGAAAAGTATGGATTCAAGGCAACGACAAACGCATTGCTCAAGGCTTTTTGCGCTTGTACCGGATCAGCTACATCACGTGCGGCTTCAACGTTCAACGTCACATACACCGCGCGTGGCTGAGCCAACATCTGTTGTGCAGTCAGGCTGCCATTTTGCGCCACCGCACCCACTGCATAAGCACCCACGGTGTTCGCACCGTCTACAGCAACGGACACCACCGCACCGCACGCCTGAGCAATGCGATTGGCTACAGCCAAAATTTGTGCGGCTTGCGGATGATTCATCGCCGCATTGCCCAAAATAATCACTTTGTTTTTCGCCAAATCGCTGCGCAAATGAGCTGCGGCCTTAGCTGCGAATGAGTCACCTTCGGATTGGTTCAGGGCGGCTTCAATCGCTTGCAACTCGCCCAACCATGCAGATGCGCTCACCACTTTTTGTGTAGCGCGCATCAGCAAGTCTTCTTGCTCGTCGCTCAATACATAGATATCAGCACGGTTTTTCGCCGCTTGACGCAAACGCAAAGCGAGTAGCGGGTGATCCTGACGCAGATGTGCGCCCACGACTAAGCCCACATGCGTTTCACCAAACGCTGGAATCGCTTGCCCCAAATGCGGTACGCCTTGCAAATGGGTGTTCAGGCTATCATCGGTCTGACGCAATTGCGTATCAATGTGCGCGCTGCCCAAACCATTGATCAATGCTTTGAGTGCGTACAGCTCTTCAACGGTTGATTGCGGGTGTGCCAAAGCACCGATTTGATCCGCACCGGCTTGACCTTTGCGGTTTTTAATTTGTTCTACGGCGAAGGCAAATGCTTCGTCCCATGACGCGGTTTTCCACTGACCATTGACTTTGATCATCGGCTCGGTCACGCGGTCGTCTGAGTTCAGGCCTTCGTATGAGAAACGATCACGATCCGAAATCCAGTGATCGTTCACGGCTTCATTGATCAATGACACAACGCGTTTCACGCGATCGCCTTTGACGTGAACGGCCAAGCTGCTGCCCCATGAGTCGTGTGCACTGATGGATTTACGACGCGACAATTCCCATGAACGGGCGCTGTAACGGAACGGTTTGGACAGAATCGCACCGACCGGACACAGATCAATCATGTTACCAGACAGCTCTGAATCAATG
>CAYPYQ010000182.1:0-6650 GCA_964414735.1 uncultured Hydromonas sp. | reverse complement strand
TCACGCGCCCATTGCTCGGCCAGCTCGTTCAGATACAAATCTTTCGGACGGCGCACGCCCCAGTAAAAATGAATCGGACGGGTAATGCCTTTGGCTTGCATACCTTCGATGATGGCTTTGATCGGCGCAAAACCTGTGCCTGAGGCGATACAGATCATCGGTGCGTCGGATTGCTCATTCAGATAAAATGTCCCGTGAGGACCTTCCAGACGTAGAATGTCGCGCTCTTTGACCGAGCTGAACAATTGATCGGTGAACACACCACCGGCCATGTGGCGAATGTGCAGTTCCAAGGTCTTTTGCTCCAAACGCGGCGCGCAAGCCATCGAATAGCTGCGGTGCGAACCATCACGCAAAATCACATCAATATACTGCCCCGGATGGAATTCAAATTGATCGTTCGCCGGTAATTGTAATTGCACAATCATCACGTCATCAGTCGCGCGTTTCATATCAATGATGCGCGATGGCAATTTGCGCACGGGGAATGCGCCTTCATTGGCTACATTTACTTCAATCGTGACATCTGATGCAGCGGTAGTTTTACAGGTAATCAGCATCCCTTTTTGATAATCATCAGGGGTCATTGCGTTGTTCATACCAATGTCCACATCGCCACTGATGTATTTCGCTTTGCACGAGCCGCACGCGCCGTCTTTACAGCCGTAGGGCAAAACCACATTCGCACGCAGTGCGGCATCAAGGATGGTTTCATTGTCTTCGATAGGAAAGCTTTTATTGGAAGGTAAAACGGTGATGGTATTCGACATGATAAGAACAATCCGTGCTTGAAAAATAATGGAGGATTGTACCACAGCCGCAGCGAAACACAGAACGGGATGGATAGGGTGGGTGGTGGGGGTGAAATATTACGCAGGATTGGTTGACTAAAATAGTAAGTTAATGGGTTTTTGCAACAAATTGAGTGATATTTATTGATATTAGGAATAAAAATAGACGAAAAGCGCGAATGGCTCGTTGGATTGGCGGCAAATGATGGTAGAATTAGTTTCTGATTTTGACTCTATATTTGTTAAATAATCACTGTAGAAGAGGCGGATATGCGCGTAGAAAAAAAAGCCAGTAAAACATTGGACAAAATTGATCGTAAAATTTTAACTATTTTGCAAAACGATGGTCGTATTGTCATGACGGATTTGGCCGAGCAGGTGGGCTTGTCTTTGACTCCGTGCATTGAGCGCGTTCGCCGCTTGGAACGTAGCGGTATTATTTTGGGTTACTACGCGCGCTTGAATCCGCAGGAGTTGGGCGCGAGCCTGCTGGTGTTTGTTGAAATCAGCCTGCGCGATATGGCCAATGGTAAGTTTGAAGACTTCCGCCGCTCGGTGCTGGAAGTTGAGCAGGTACAAGAGTGCCACCTCGTATCCGGTGATTTTGACTATTTAATCAAAGCACGCATCCGCGAGATGAGCGAATACCGCCAGCTGTTGGACGTGCTGTTGCGTTTGCCGGGTGTCGCCAATTCGAAAAGTTATGTGGTGATGGAAGAAGTCAAAGAGACGCTGGCATTGGCACTGGGTGTTTGATCCAATCGTGCCCGGATTTTAGTGATATAATATTAAACTTGCCTAAAACGTAAATTAAGCTGTATAATTAAACGTTTATAGCGTGATTCATGGGTGTGATGAGTCGGCTAGGGGAAACACAGTACATTTTGGTTAATGTCGATTCATCCATAGACAAAGAATCGGCGAATTTGAAGGGTAAATAAAATGGTAGTAATTCGTTTGGCTCGTGGTGGTTCTAAAAAGCGTCCTTTCTACAACATCGTAGCGGCTGATTCTCGCAATCGTCGTGACGGTCGTTATATCGAACGCGTGGGTTTCTACAACCCATTGGCGGCAGAAGGCGTTGAAGGTCTGCGCATTGAGCAAGATCGTTTGACTCACTGGCAAAACGTCGGTGCTCAATTGAGCCCAGCGGTTGCCCGTTTGGTCAAAACCGCAAAATAATCCAATCATTGAGCGCTTGAGCGTCGATCGCGATTGCCATGGCAACTTTTGTTCCGAAAAAGCAACGTACTCGTGAGCAACCAGAGCAGTCGAAGTCAGTCGGTTCACCCGCGCTTTCAGCCGAAGGGCTGAGTGATTTGGTGGTCGTCGGTCGAATTGGTTCGGCCTACGGCATTAAAGGATGGGCGAAAATCCATCCTTTTTCACATTCTCCCGATGCGTTGTCTCATGCAAAGCATTGGTGGATTGCGCCTTATATTCCCGATCAGTCGATTGCGGATGCGCCGTGGCTGGCGGTTTCGCCTGTGCAGTTAAAGCCTCATGCGGATGCGTGGGTCGCGCTGTGTCAAGAATGGACTGATCGTACGCACGCGGAGCAGCTCAAAGGTTGGCAAATCGCCATTCCTCGCTCGGAGTTTCCTCAGACTGAGGACGACGAATTTTACTGGGTGGATCTGATGGGTGCGCAGGTGGTCAATCAGGATCATCAGGTACTGGGTGAGGTGGTCAGTTTATTGGAAAATGCCGCACACACAGTTATGCAAATTCGCTCCATCGACGCGGTGGGTGAAGGGCAAAAGCCGGTTGAATATTTGATTCCGTTCGTTTCGGCTTTTGTTGGTGAGGTGGATTTGAAGTCCGCGCCGAAAACCATTGCCGTGACTTGGGATATTGACGCTACGGCGTAAACAGTCGATTGTGCTTTAGCGATGTTTGTATATCGCTTTCTTTAACGATTTTCATCGGTTCTAATTATCATCATGTCCAACGATTCTATGATCGCGATTGATGTCATCACCTTGTTCCCCGAAATGTTTGCTGCGTTGACGGAGCAGGGTGTGGTGCGCCGTGCGTTTGAGTCTGGCATAGTGGATTTTAAACTGATTAATCCGCGTGAGTTTGCAACCAATGCTTATAAAACTGTGGACGATCGTCCGTATGGTGGCGGGCCGGGCATGGTAATGATGGCGCCGCCACTGGCGCAGGCGATTCGCACGGCGCGCGAGCGGCATACGGCATTGGGTTTTGAGCCGTATGTGGTATTTATGTCACCTCAAGGTGAAAAGCTGACGCAGACATGGGTTCAACAGCAGTTGCGTTTGATTCATGCGGCAGATGATGCTCTGGCACACAACGTACGTTCGCGTAGCTTGGTCATTCTATGTGGGCGTTATGAAGCGATTGATGAGCGTTTGTTTGATTTGGGCTTGATTGACGCGGAATTGAGCGCAGGTGATGTGGTGTTGTCTGGCGGTGAGTTGGCGGCGATGGTGATGCTTGATGCGCTGTTGCGCTGCATTCCGGGTGTGCTCAACGATGGTTTATCGGCTGTTCAGGATTCTTTTTCAGAAGGTTTGGATGGCTTGTTGGATTGCCCGCATTACACACGACCTGAAGTTTTTGAGAATTTTGCGGTTCCATCCGTGCTTTTATCCGGAGATCATGCTAAAATAACTCTTTTTCGTCGGCAGCAAGCATTGCGTCAAACGTGGCGCAAGCGGTCGGATTTGATCGAGCAGGCGCGGCAGCGCGGTTTGCTTGATGAAAAAGACGAAAAATTTTTGGCTCAGTTGTCATCGTTGCTGTGATGATAGGGCTGTTTGGGGTTTGGACTGCATGCGGTTCAAACATGTTAAATGTGTGATGTCGAGCGTGAATAGCCGTCTTTTTCACCAAGCATCATCGCCATCCTCTGGTTATCTATAATAAAAACCGATAACAAACGATGGATTTGGAGTAAATAAATGAACTTGATTCAAATTTTAGAGCAAGAAGAAATTGCTCGTTTGGGTAAAACCATTCCTGAATTCGCCCCGGGTGATACCGTTGTGGTGAGCGTTAACGTGGTTGAGGGTAACCGCAAACGTGTTCAGGCATACGAAGGCGTGGTGATTGCAAAACGCAACCGCGGTCTGAATTCATCTTTCATCGTGCGCAAAATTTCATCGGGCGTAGGCGTTGAGCGTACTTTCCAACTGTACTCTCCATCTATCGCTGGTATCGAAGTGAAACGCCGCGGTGACGTACGTCGTGCGAAGCTGTACTTCTTGCGCGATCGTTCTGGTAAATCTGCACGTATTAAAGAAAAATTGCCAGCACGCAAGGCAGTTGTGGCTAAATAAGCCAAGTGCTTTGCCAAAAGCAAAAAATGCGAATCGATACCGGTTCGCATTTTTTATTGTTTTTTGAAGGCATAGAAATTTTGCGATTTACGCTACAATGAGACATGACCAAATCCCCGCCCCTTATTCTCAATCCACGCGATGTGCCCAGTGTTTCTTGGGCGGAGGCTGATTTGCTTCCCTCTTCTTTGGTTTTATCTTCTTGGTCACCAAAGCGCTGGGAGGATTTAACCGAAGGAGTGATTGAATCGGCTGTGCTTGAGGCTAGGCGTATGGCGCAACATCTTTGGTTACAGGATGCAGGGTATGATCGAGATTGGACGCAGGCTGCGGTACTTCTGCTGTTGATTGAGTCGGATGCGGGGTATCAGGTGGTTTTGACCACGCGCGCGCAGCATTTACGTCATCATCCGGGACAAGTTGCTTTTGTCGGTGGTCGGGTGGAGGCTGGAGAGACTGCGAAGCAGGCCGCGCTGAGGGAGGCGCTTGAAGAAATTAACCTGAATACAAAGGATGTGACCGTATTGGGTGTGATGCCGAGCTACTATACCATTTCTGGTTTTGCTGTCGCACCGGTGGTAGCGGTGATGACGCAATCTGCATGGCTGGCGCAAGATATTCGCGTGGATGAGTGCGAGGTCGATCAGGTATTTTTGGCTCCGTTGGCGCGGTTGTTTGATCGTGAGGCGATGCGTGTGCATACCTTTGAGTATGAGGGGCATCGGCGGCAATTTTTGAGCGTGACTTGCACGGTGGCATATACCGAATTTTTTGTTTGGGGTGCGAGCATGGCGATGCTGCATAATTTTGATCTGGCATTGCGAGCACAGTGGGTATAGATTGATTGGGGTGGGACTTAATCTTATTTCATGATTTATGCACGCTCGTTCATTATTCATTCTTAAGTTTACGTTACAATGCTGCCGTTGTTGAGGTAAATCATGTGATCGATTTTTAGACAATAAAAAATCGGTAAATAACGCGATATGTATGAGGAAATCCTATGAGTGTGATCGCAATTTTAGGTGCGCTTTTTTTGGAACAAATCTTTCCATTGTCAAGCTATTCTAAGCTCAGGGAGATTTTGCGTAATGCGATTGACTACATTGAGCGTGCCCTTTCAATGGATCAAGCAAAACCTTGGCAGACCTTTTGGTTTATCACCTTAGTGGGTGCGCTGGTTGCTGGGTTGCTTGGATATACGCTGGATTCGGTATATCAGCTACTGGGGTTGGTGTTCACCATTGCGGTTTTGTATTTGACCTTGGGTATTCGTCAGTTCAGCCATCATTACAGTAAAATTCGTGATGCGTTAACAGCCAAGGATGACGGGCAGGCTCGTAGCGCTTTGGTTGAATGGTTGCGTGAAGAGGCGGAGCTAACCGGTTATCGTGGGAATGTGCAGGTGGCGCAGTTGACCGAAACGCAGATCATCCGTCAGTCCTTGGAAATGGCGATTTTGTCGAGTCTACGTTATGTCTTTGCGGGATTGTTTTGGTATTTGATTTTCGTACCGTTTAAGGTCGGTCTGGCTGGTGTGGTGTTTTACCGTTTGGCTGATTTGTTGGCGCGTCGCTGGCATTTGCGTGCGGAGGGTAAGGAGGATGCCTATACTCGTTATGCTCGGAAAATGATGGCTTGGATTGAGTTTTTGCCCGCTCGTTTTGCTGCGGTGATTTTCGCAGTGGTAGGGAATTTTGAAGATGCTTTACACGCATGGCGTACACAGGCGAGCAGCCTGCGCCAATTGGGCGAATCAGACGCAGCTGCAGTTGTGTTGACTGCCGGCGCAGGTGCTTTAGGCGTAACTTTGCGTGAAGGGATTGCGCAGCGCACGCCAGACATGATGGATGAGCATGAGGCGGCTTTATACGGTGAGGATGCGGAGCTCAAAACCCCTGAAGCACAACATGCAGGGCAGATTGGTATGGGGCCTGCACCCGATGTGCGCACGCTCAATAGTGGCGTGGGGATTTTCTGGCGCGCGATGATTTTCGTCGTGGGTATCTTGCTGATGTTGACTTTGGCTAAAATTTTGGCGTAATTGTTTGAATTGTGTGGCAGTTTTGCCGGTTGTCAGGCGCTTTTCCATTAAAATTTACTTGTGAAATAGGGCAATATTGCCTATAATGCTCGTTGCTCATTTTGAGCGCACGGCGCGCTGTTAGACCAGCGTGATCGCAAGTGTTTATTTTTTTAAGGATTGATTATGTCTACTGTTGCACAAAAAGCCGAAGTAGTGGCTAAATTCCAGCGCGCTGCTGGCGATACGGGTTCTCCAGAAGTTCAAGTGGCTTTGTTGACCACTCGCATCAATGAATTGACCGAGCACTTTAAAGTTCACAAAAAAGATCACCACTCACGTCGTGGCTTGTTGAAAATGGTGAGCCGCCGTCGTAAGTTGCTGGACTATTTGAAACGTAAAGATGCTGACGCCTATCGTTCTCTGATTGAGCGTCTGGGCTTGCGTAAGTAATGAATGTAAATGCCTGTATCGCTCGATGCAGGCATTTTTGTTTTCCCAATGACTGATTTTGGGAAATACTGTTTCTAA
>CAYPYQ010000181.1:0-5783 GCA_964414735.1 uncultured Hydromonas sp. | reverse complement strand
AGCCGCCGTGGCGGGCTGTAAAACCGCGATTAACTACGCGCGCGACCACAGCACCGACGAAGCTTTGCGCCACATGGCGGTGCTGCAAAGCGCGATGTTTGACCCCGCGGAAATGGCCGAAGCCGTCGCCGCATGGCAGGGTAAACGCGATGGGCAATTCGCAGCACTCAAGCCATTGGTGAATTTGCACGGCGCAGCGGAGCAACCAGCGGCATCATCGGCTCAAGCAACCCCTGCGGTTGAAACCAAACCCGCCGCACCGCGCTTTTCCGTCGAATCCACGGTGAAAGATTTGCTCGAAGACGAATCGGCGAAAGCCGCGATTGAACAGCATTTACCGGGATTTTCCGCACACCCGCAAATTGCCATGGCGAAAGCCATGTCGCTGGCAACGGTGGCAAAATTCTCCGGCGGGATGATTACCGACGAGCTGTTGCAAAAAGTCGATGCAGCGCTCAAAGCACTGTAAAGCGGCACTGTGTGTAAGAAAATAGAATGAACGCATGAAGGTAAAACAGACGCTAGAAACCCTCGCGTTACTCGGTTTGTGGCCCATCCTACTGCCGCAAGCCCTGTACACGCACGCCGTCACGCCGCGCCTGCCCGAACCGAATGGCGCACGCGAGGGGCAGTGCGGGAGTGCGGCGAAACCGCCGTTGCGCCTGTTGATCGCGGGCGATTCAGCGGCGGCGGGGGTGGGCGTGGCGCATCAAGACCAAGGCCTGTGTGGTCGCGTGGTCAACGTTTTGACCGATGATTATCAAGTCGCATGGCAGTTGCACGCGCAGTCGGGCGATACGACAACGAATTTGCTCGCGCGCTTGAACGATTTACCCGAACAGATATTCGATGTAGCGGTACTGTCAATGGGGGCGAACGATGTGCTGTCCCGACGGCATGTGCGCACGTGGATCGCGCAACAGCGGCAATTAATCGCACTGCTGCACGAGCGCTTTGGTGTGCGTCACATTGTCTTTTCCGCCGTACCGCCGATGCACGAATTTCCAGCCCTGCCGCAGCCTTTACGCTGGTTGATCGGACTGCGCGCGCAAAATTTTAATACCGCTTTACGTGAACTGCTCCGTGAATTCCCACAGCATCAGTTATTTCAGATGAATTTTGTGCGGGGCGAAAATGTTCTGGCCTCGGATGGCTTTCACCCGGGCTGGGGCACGTATTTGTATTGGGGATATGAAACCGCGCAGATCATCAGGCGTTGGCTTCCCACCGCAGATAAAAAAGCATAAAAAATCCCAGTCGTTTGACTGGGATTTTGCTATCTTGGTGCGAGGGAGGGAATCGAGTTTACCTTGAAAACCCTTATAAATAGTGAGTTTTGATTTTTTAAAAGCAAAATCTGATACACAATCTGATACACACTTTTAAAAATGGGTCGGCAATTTCACCCAAAAAACCGGCCTTTACCATCCCAAAGAAAAAAGACGAACGAAAATACCTACCCCCGTCCACTTTTGAAAATCCACCCCCCTGTATTGTTCAAAAAATAAGCAACTCAATCTCAACATTTTTCAACATTTAACCGACTATATTCGGTAGTGGTTTGGCTTTTTGATTTCAAGTTCTCGATCTATCAGCGTAAAAACAAAAAGGCGCGGTTTTACCCACGCCCTACTATTAATAGTACACCTCTATTTCAGCCTATCCAGCATTTCCTTGTGCTCCCTCACCAGTGCATTGATCTCTTTAAGCAAAGCCTTCACCCGCGCACCATGCCCGCCCTTGTACGCGTTGCGTGACGATATGGCTTTACCCTCTGGGGTTTTTGCCCCTGTGCTGTGTTGCCACGGTTTCCATTGTCGTATTTTCTCTGCCTGTGCCTTGCGACGCTCTGGTGTCCAGCCTTTGGCCTGTGGTTTCATTGTCTATCTCCAAAAGTTCGTTTGATGCTATCGGTATTTCCCGCGCCCGCGCACGCCCGCGCGTGCACGCGTACTGGTCAGATAATTGCCCATTGTTGACCTGTTGATGTCCATTACTGATATTGGCTTGCTTGGTAATCACCACTTGACGCGGGTATTTGAGTTCTACCAATGCCTGTATGGTTGAACGGCTTTGCGCTTGTGCCTTCATCGCCATATTGAAGAACGCTTGATAGTGTTTTAACTGAGTTTGTTCAGACGCTCGCAAGGCCATCTCTGCAAACATCCCTTGCAACATGATGGCTTGACCTGTGAGCATGGCCTCTATGTCGCTCAAATCGCCACGGTTGACCTTGGCTATATCGGCCATGATCGCCTGCATGGTTTCCTTGAGGTCGGGTGCTTGGCCATTCCCTTTGTTGATTCGATTGTAGGTGTTGACCACACACGCCCCCAGTAAGGCGGGGTCTTTGATGCGCTCTGCTTTACTTATATCTGGCGGTTTAATCGCTGCCTCTGCTTTTCGTTTACGTGCCATTGCGTGCCTTTCAATATGAATTTTTTTCGGTTAGCGTTTGAATGATGGTAGGACGACGGTCTATGGGTTGAATGGCCTTGATCGTTTGACCTCCCCCCCCCCGCCTATCATTTGAGCGGGGTTTATATTTCATAGATTTCACCGATTCCAAAATCTGCGAATATCAAGCCCCGATTGTTTACCGATATAACATTTCCCTGTAACGGGGGCTGCGCACCGTGTGCCAGTACCACAGTGGCATATTGATACTCTGACACCACAGCACCGAATGAATGACCTCACGCTTGCCCTCGATCAGTTGGCTCAGTTCGTCGCTGATCGCATCGGGTAATGTGTAGTGCAATAAACCCCGTTCATCCAATTCAAACACCACGCCCAAATGTTCGAGTGTGTTCACGATTTTGTCAGGCGGTAGGCTTTGCCATAAGTCGGTCGTTTTACTCATGAAGCACCCCCGTCTGTCCCAGTTTTCAAAAACTCTCGTTCAAACTGTTTAAGCAATTCAGCATCTGAAATTCCGATTGAATTACTCTGGTTTTGTGCTTCTATAACAGCGTTTGAAAATCCTCGTTTATGCGCTACATTTTGAGGTTTTTTTAAAATTTCGCTACTTTCCCCCTTTCTATCCGCTACAACGCTACAATCCAGTACTGGCGCGGGTTTCGGTGTAGCGTTTGTGTTGCGTGTAGCGTTCCCTAAAGTGTTATCCGCTACACGTAAAGCCGCATGGGGCGTGGTTTGTAGCGTTGTAGCGGATAAAATACCCTCCAAAGGCGAAAAATCATTTTTTGTAGCGTTTTGAGGCAAATTATCTCCCTCAAGGTAAACCTTCCACGCCTCTGAAAATTGGCTTTTGTCGTAACCTTTTTTGACTTCATAGCCCCTACGAATATCTTTTGATTTAATCCCATACTCGGATAATCGTTTAGAGACTTGCCTCGGTGCTATGGGTTTGCCTCGGTTGTAGGTAGCGAATACCGCCTCTTCATCTTTGAGTAAATACTCCATGAGCTCATGCGTGAAGATTTTATCCAGCTTCAAGGTGTCAAACGCATCACGGCACGCCTCTAACAACTCTTCACCAATGCTCTTATTGTCGCTTGCGTGTTCCATGAGTTTGAGGCAAGCATTTTCAATATGCTTCACCCAATCACCACCTGCCAACTGCGCAATGGCTAATAGTGGCTCATAGTTATCTGCATCACGATTGCTCAATCCCTGCATGACGGGCTGTATCTGACTAAATGCCGAGGCATTATCATCTGCCCACCGTGCTAATTGCCGCTTGATGGTAGCGAATCTCTCTACGGGCGTGCGTCGTATATTTAAGGCGATTTCGCCTTTGAGTTTACGGCGCATTTTCAGGATGATAGCGCGGCTCTCGATGGTTTCGGGCAAGTGACCGATACCGCTTAAAGCCTTAGCGCTCCATGTACTGAATAGCTTAGGCTCATGATTGTCACCCACCACACGACCAACAAATGCGCTGTCTCGCGTGTGGCCGCTGTTAATCAACCCTCGTAGCTCTTCGTTGTCACGCATAAACGTGTCGGTTTCGTCTATAAATAAGGTAGGGGTTTCCAACTCAATCACACGAAACAAAAATGCCGCCGTTGTACCTGCCACTTGCATGGGTCGATTAGACATTTTAGACATAGCAGTTAGTAGTGTGGTTTTACCGCACCCCTTTTCTGGGGCGGTAATCACCGCCAAAGGTAACACGGTGGCCACATCCACAAACCATGTCATGCACACCCACAACGCCGCCATGTGTAGCGTCTCAATATCGGCAATAACATGGGCTTGCAACTGTTCCAACACCGCGTTGAGCACCTCAGCCCCATTAACAGGGTCTTCCCACGGCTCTACCTCTTTAAACATGGGCGGCGTTCCATTGCCTTTGCTTGCCTGTTGTTTCTTTAAGTGATTTTTTATTACGCCTTTTAGCTCTGACACAGTGATACCGAGCTTATCGGCGGCGGCTCTGCCTTGGCGTGCAAACTCCAATGCCGACAATCCTGCCATGCGCTCTATGATCTGATCGTCGGTTTCAGCCTCAGCCGTTTTTTTCTGTATCGCCTGCACTTGCGCCGTACTGAGCACGCCCGCACCGTCAATCTGTGCTTTGACCGCCTCCAATCCTGCCAACTGATGTAGGTCGTTAAAGTCGGTCGGGGCGTGGGTAATGTCACAGCCTGTAAAGTCTGGTAGCACACACTCAGCACCCACCGCATGAGCACACGCCCGCGCTTTGTCTGCCCCTGTGTTGACCTCACCATAAGCGTCATTGTCCCCCGCAATGATTAAACGCCAATCCGCTGGTAAAGCCGCCTTGATGCGTTCAGCCACGGGTAATAGGTTGCCTGCATCAAACGCCACCAGCACATAATAATCAGTGGCTTGTGCAATGCTCGCACCCGTTGCAAAACCCTCACAAAGAACCGCCACGCGGCTTTCAGGGTTGCCAATAGCGGTGTAACATCCTTTCTTTTTCCCGCCTGTCTTGAAGCGTTTTGTGCCATCGGCTTGAATGAATTGCGCATTGCATAGGGTCTCAATCGAAGGTCTGCCATCATAAATCGGCACGATGAGCGTGTCAGTGTCCCCAAATGCTTTACAGCCCATCGGGTGAATGCCTTTGCGGATGGCGTAGGCATTATCGGTGGTGGCTTCTTTGGCTTTGCTCCAAATGGCTTGTACCGCCGCCTTGGCCTGCGCTTGATCGTTGGCCGTCTGTTGTGCGCGTTCCGCCTCAGCCTGTGCCATTTTCTGCGCATAGGCTTTGCGTTCCTCTTCACTCAGTTTGGGCGTGTGTTCGCTCTGCCATTTGTGCGTGAGGCCGTTTTCTGCTTCGTGATAGCAACCAAATGCACCATTGGCTATGCCATCGCTGTGTAGGTAATAACGCCCGCTTTTCTTACTGCCTTTGTCATGGGCGCATTGGCACGGGTGGGCTTTGCCATCGTCGATCAAGCCGCGCTTATCCAGCACCAATCCAACGGCTTGCATGGCCTGCGTGAACTCTTGAATAATGTGGGCGCTCATACAACACCTCCTACATACTCAGAATCGCGACACAGTTTTTCAATGATTTCATCGGCTCTACGGTCTATGGTGCTTTCATCACAGGCCACCGCGTCAATCATCACGCCAAAATCTAATGGCTCGCTTCCCTCCAAACCAATCACCCATACAATCGGTAAGAATTGCGGGGTATAACTACCGTGGTGCAGTTGCACACGCCCACGGTGTACCAATGCCTTCAAATCGCCAATAATCGCGTCCTTGGCCGTTTTAATCGCATCTACACCCACACCACAAAATGATGCTTGTACGATACCGTAGGTGCTTGCAGTCAGGTTAAT
>CAYPYQ010000180.1:0-1018 GCA_964414735.1 uncultured Hydromonas sp. | reverse complement strand
TCCACCACTTTGCCCAGATACATCACGATGACGTCGTGTGCGACGTGCTGCACCACCGACAGATTGTGTGAGATGAACACATACGCGGTGTGGTGCTGCTCCTGTAGGTCCATGAACAGGTTCAATACTTGCGCCTGAATGGATACGTCCAATGCTGAGGTCGGCTCGTCGGCAATCACGATTTTCGGATTGAGCATCATGGCGCGTGCGAGCGCGATGCGCTGGCGCTGCCCGCCGGAGAACATGTGTGGATAGCGCGAGGCGTGCTCGGGACGCAGGCCGACTTGTTTCATCATGTCGATCACGCGCTCGTACTTTTCCGCTTTGGATAGTGAGGTGTGGATGGTCAGCGGCTCGGTGAGCTGATAGGCGATGGACTGACGCGGATTGAGCGAGGCGTATGGGTTTTGGAACACCATTTGCACTTGCGTGCGCAGGTGTTTGAGTTGTGTGCCCGATAGTTTGGTCACGCCTTCGCCATTGATCATTAGTTCGCCCGATGTGGGTTTCTCGATCAGGGTCAATTGCCGTGCGAGCGTGGATTTGCCACAGCCGGATTCGCCGACGATGGCCAGCGTTTTGCCTGCTTCGAGTGAGAACGATACGCCGTTCAAGGCTTTGACGTATTTTTTCTCGCGCCCCAAACCTTGTGAAACCAGATAGTAGCGCGCTAAATTTTTGGCTTCTAATACAACGCTGCTCATGCCGTTTCTCCCTGTGTTTGGTTTTCTATGTGGAATTTTTTCAGTCGTTCCAATGAGTTGTCAATACAGCGCACCTGACCAAACGGCGTGTTTTGCATGTTCGGTGGGGTGTGACATGGCTCGTGTACATACGGGCAGCGCGGCGAAAGCAGGCAGCCAGCAGGGCGATCGTATTGGCTCGGTACCACGCCTGGCAGACTTTGCAAACGTTCCGCACCGTGGGAAAAATCGGGAATCGCTGCGAGCAGTGCCTCGGTGTACGGATGGTACGGGTTTTCAAAAATATGCGGCACAGTGCTGGTTTCGACGACTTG
>CAYPYQ010000179.1:0-3318 GCA_964414735.1 uncultured Hydromonas sp. | reverse complement strand
GATGGCGTGCAGCAAATCCAAACCTTTCGCAGAATGGTTGGCCGAATCAGTTTCTGCATTTTGCCCTGCTAATTGCTGCGCGGCTAAGATGGCGCGTATCGGCGGTTCGGAGTCCAGCACTGCCTGCGTATTGGACAATAGGCCGTTTTGGTAGCCCGCGCCAAATGTCTGGCCGCTGATTTGCGCGATACGGGCATCGTTGGTCATGACGAACGCACGCAGTTCGGGCGTGATGCGTTTGATTTGACTGCCGACCCACAGACCGCCTGCGTGCAGTTCGATGTTTAGGCCGTCGATCTGGCGTGCTGCTTGTATCAGTGGCGCGGCGGCGTAGCACCAGCCGCACATCGGGTCGTAGATGTAGTGTAATGTGGTGTTCATGGCGTGTTTTTCTATTTAAGCCGGACACCATGTCGGGTGCAGGGTGTCCAGGTTGCCGTGTTGATTATTTGACTGTGCGGCTTACCATTTCATTTCGCTGGTGGCTACTTTCGCACCCAGCTCCATTGAGCTGTCTCCCGGCAGGTTGGGATACGCTTGTTTCATGGCATTGATCAATTCGCCGCTGTTTTTCGCTTTTTTCAGATTTTGTTCAAACGTGAGCAGGTAGTTGCGTGTTTGACCGATCACTTGCGGGCTTAAATCGTATGCGCCTGCCTGATGTCCCGGCACGACGGTTTTCGGCTGCAAGGCTTGCATTTCATCCAGTCGTTTCACCCATGCAGCGCGATCAGCGGCTGTCGGCGAGTCGGCTGTCCAGACGTGTACATTGGCATAGGTGTTCACGTCGCCGGCAATGGTTTTGATCGATGGAATCCAGACGTACGGACGATCAGCGAGCCGTCCGCTGGTGCCGCGAATCTCGATGGTTTTGCCTTCCAAGGTCAAGGTGTTGCCCTTCATGACCGTCGGTACAATCGGGGTTTTCGGTGCGTTTGCGCCCATTTGTGGTCCCCAGAATGCAACTTTTTGCGGCAGTTTTTTCTCAATCGCTTGGATGACTGCCGGCGTGCTGACAATTGGGGCGCTTGGGAAAATGTGGTGCAATACTTCCGCGCCGAAGTAGTAATCCGGGTCGGCTTGGCTGATGACGATGGCTTTGAGCTGTTTGCCGCTGTCCAGTACATTGGCGGCGATGCGGTAGGCGTCGCTGCGCGTAAAGCCGGTGTCGAGCAAGATGGCTTCTTTCTCGCCGCTGATCAGGGTGGAATTCACGCCAAAGCTGCTGGCAGGGGCGTTGTACACGGTAATGCTCAGATCGTCTTTGCCCTGTGCGAATGCGCCCAGTGAAGTCAGGCTTAAGGTGGCGATGGTGGCAATAGAGGCGGTGGTTTTGTTCATGATGTTCTCCAATGAGGTTGATTTAGGTTTTAGTCGGTTGCCGTTGCTAAATGCTGTTCACGACATAGGCGAATGATAAAGCCCTACATTGATTAGAAAAATAGGTTTAAAATGAAATCATTGTTATATAAAACAGAAAAATAGATATGAAACTGGATCAACTCAGACGCATGGCTTTATTCGCCATGGTGGCGCGTGAAGGCTCGTTCACCGCTGTGGCGCAACAGCAAAATATCGCCACCTCGGCGATCAGCAGCGCGGTGACGCAGCTCGAATCCGAGCTGGGCGTGCGCTTGCTGCACCGCAGTACGCGGCAATTGAGCCTCACCGATGAGGGTGCGGTATTTTTAAAGCGATGCGAGGCCATGCTGTTTGAGGCCCATTCGGCGCATGAGGAGATCAGTCAGATGAGTGGGCAGTTGGCCGGTCAGTTGACCATCACCGCCTCGAATCTGGAAGCGCAGTCCATCGTTTTGCCCGCATTGGCGCCGCTGTTGCAAGCGCATCCGAAGTTGATTTTGAATCTACAAGTTGACGATTATCAGATGGATTTGGTGGCGCATGGCGTGGATATGGCGATTCGCGCCGGTCGGCTGGAGGATTCGAGTTTGATTGCGCGGCCATTGACGCAGTTGCCTGAACTATTGGTGGCCGCACCCGGCTATCTCGCGCAATACGGTGCGGCGGAGCGCATCGAGGATTTGGCGCGGCATCGCATCATTGCTTTTGAACCGTTTGCGCATCCGAGTCAATTGAACTTGCTCGATGAACGCGGCGCGTCGCATAGCGTACAACTGAGCATCGGCGCGAAAACCGATAGCGTCGAGGTGGTGCGGCAATTGGCGATTCTGGGGATGGGCATTGCGCGTCTGCCACGCACGGCGGTGGCGGAGGCGGTGCAACAGGGCAAACTGGTGCAGGTGCTTGGAGCTTATCGTTTGCCCGCCATTCAGATTTATGCGGTGACCATCAAGCGCGATTTGCAGCCACCCAAAGTGCTGGCTGCGATTGCGGCAATTCAGCAGTTCATTCAGAGCCGTGCTGAGTGGTAACGCCGCTGTCGGCGCTCACGCGTCCAATTGCGCCAGTTTGGCAATCACCGCTGCGCGCCGTCCGTCGCTCGCCGGTAATAATTGCGCCAGCCGCGCGAAGATGTCGTATTCCGCGTCGTGTAGCAGGCTGAATTGCCACAATGCCTCGGTGTCGTTACCATGCAGCAGACTGCGGATGACCAACTGATGCAGGTAGTCGCGGTATTCGGCGATGGCGGGCGATTGCGAATGCGGCAGCAGTGGGCGCTGGTACAGCGGCATGAGTTTGCTGGTCAGCCTTTGCAACGCGTATTGCTCAATCAACTGCGCATCGGTCGGGCTGACGGATGGTGCCAGTTGCAAACGATAAGGGCGTGCCAGCAGCGCGTCGCCGACGTGCTGGCGCAGGTGCGTCATTTCGGATTTCAGCGTGGAGATGGAAACGGCTTGATCGCCGTACACATACGCGTGCAGCGCTTCCAAGCTCAAGCCTTCTGGATGCAGAGCGAGTACCAGCCAGATTTCTTGCAAACGTTTGGGCAAAGCGTGTTGCCCGAGGTATACGCCTGCCTGATTGCCGCACAGATTCAGATGGAAATTCGGTTGAATCTGCACCTGCGACCACAGTTGTGCAATCTGATGGGCATAGTGACTGACGGTTGCCAGTGCCATTGGTGTGGCGTGCTGCCACGGCGCGCTGATGTCCAGCACGGCAGCGAGCTGCCCACTCGGCGCGTGGATGATCGGTGCGGCGTAGCACACCCACTCATGTAGCGTCGGGATGTAATGCTCGGCGGCAAAAATCGCGGTTGGCTTGCCCAAACGTGCGGTCAGACCGACGGCGTTCGTCCCCACTTGGGTTTCGCCCCATTGTGCCGACGGGATGAAATGCGCTTTTTCGAGGCGTTTTTCCATCACGCGATTGGACGCAGTCCATTGCAATGTG
>CAYPYQ010000178.1:0-3362 GCA_964414735.1 uncultured Hydromonas sp. | reverse complement strand
TATCAAATCACCAGTGTCGTGGTTGGCTGGCAGATTTATCAAATCACCGGCAGCGAGCTGGCACTCGGCCTGATCGGTCTGGCCGAGGTGATTCCGTATTTTTCCAGCGCCTTGTTTGTCGGCTATGCCGTCGATCACTATTCACGCCGTCTGCTCGGCGTGCTCGCCTGTTTGCTGCTGATCATGATGTCCTTGATTTTATGGTTGGTGTCCTCACGCACGGGTATGGCGTGGCTGAATCAGGTCGGCACATGGCCGATTTATGCCGCAATTGCACTGTCCGGCTTTGCTCGCGCATTTTTGGGTCCGGTGTACAACACGCTGCTGGTACGTCTGGTTGAGCGCGACAACTACGCTCGTGCCGCCGGTGTCGGTTCTAGTATATTTCAATTCGCACAAATCGCCGGCCCTGCCATTGGCGGTGGCCTGCTGGCAATCAACGGGCTGCACAGCCTAAGTTGGGCGTATACGGTGACGCTGCTGTGCGCTGTGATCGCCTGTGTGAGTTTATTCGGTATCCCGCGTGAACTGAGCCAAGCGCCGCAAACCCACTCCGAGCAAAGCCTTTCCGCTGTATTCAGTGGTATTGGACAAGGGCTCAAATTCGTGTTTTCACACCGAATACTCTTGGGCGCACTGTCTTTGGACATGTTCGCCGTGTTGTTTGGCGGGGCAATGGCGCTGTTGCCTGCATTCGTACAAACCATATTACACAGCGGCCCAGAAACACTTGGCCTGCTACGTGCTGCACCGGCCTGTGGTGCGATTTTGATGGGAATTTATCTAACCCGCAAGCCGATCAATCACAACGCGGGACGCATTTTGCTCACAGCAGTGGCCGGATTCGGATTGGCGATGATTGTCTTTGCGCTCTCAAAATCGCTGTGGCTTTCGTTTGGTGCATTGTTTGCCTCCGGTATATGCGACAGCGTGTCCGTCGTACTGCGCTCAACGATTTTACAATTAACCACTCCCGACGACATGCGCGGACGCGTCTCAGCGATCAATGGGATTTTTATCGGATCGTCCAACGAGCTGGGCGCTTTCGAGTCAGGTGTTGCTGCCCGCCTAATGGGTTTGGTACCTTCGGTGATATTTGGCGGATTGATGACTCTGCTGGTCGTACTCATCATCGCTCGTAGCGTGCCGAGTCTGCGCAAGCTGCATATTCATGAATTGGTCTGAGCGATGGTGCATAAATAATCGTGTAATAATTGCTCAGAATATGCTGTCGAATTCGGATTCATCAATCCATGTGCTGTACCCGAGATCAACTCTGACGACTCAAATAAAACCCTGCCAGCTCAAAATCCTGCGGATAAGTGACTTTCAAATTACTCGCTTCACCCTGCACCAACAGCGGCGCGAAGCCTGACCACTCCATCACGCTGGCTTCGTCCGTGATGGTTTTGGCCACCTCAGGGTCGGTCAAAGCATCGCACAGCGCATTGTACAAACGGCTGACCGTGAACATCTGCGGTGTTTGTGCCGCCCAGAGTACACTGCGGTCTATGGTTTTTTTGATGTGTGTTCCGTCTTGCGTCAATTTGATGGTATCGGTCACGGGATGCGCCAGTATGCCACCGGCGGTTTGCCACTCAGTATCTTTCCCAACCATTTGACTGGCTTGCGCCCAAACCGCATCACGCAGCTGCTCAATCGCAGCCTCGGTGACACACGGACGCGCCGCATCGTGCACCATCACCCATGCCTCATCATTTTCAGCCAAAGCCGCATCCAATTCGGCCAAGCCATTGCACACCGAGTCCGCGCGAGTGTCACCACCAACCGATAAAATCGTCACACGCTGCGTCCAACCGCGCTCGGCGATGAGCGGCGCGATGGTCTGAGCGAACCAACCATCGTTCGGTGAAATCACCACATACACTTGCGCCACCGCATCCGCTTGAGCAAATGCGGCAATGGTGTGCCAGAGCATCGGCTGGCCGTTGATGGATTGGTATTGTTTGGGGACATCGCCACCCGCGCGCGCGCCGACACCGGCGGCACAGATCAGGGCATACAGCGGGAGATTTTTGCAATCATTGGGATTCGTGGTATTCATGCTGGCATTGTAAAACATCATGTGTCAAAAACCAAACCGCCCTTGGCTTTGCTGATAAAAAACGTGTAAAAAAACATTTTGAAACGACCGTTCGATTCTGTAAAATGCGCTTTCCAGTATTATTTCAAACACACAGCAAAGGAATTTTATGAGCCAAACCAACCGCCTCATGGCCATCGTTCACAAAACCGCTTCTTTACCCGCCGGTTTGCAGACCTTCGTTTTGTCGAAAATGTTTGGCCGCGTGGTTCCGATGGTCGGCACGGCGGGCATCCGCTATGAGGAAATCACACCCAATCGCGTGGTCTGCACTTTGCGCAATCGCCGCAACATGCGCAACCACATCAAAGGTCTGCACGCCGCCGCCATGGCGCTACTGGCTGAAACCGCCACCGGCTTTGTCGCGGGTGTGAATATTCCCGATGATAAAATTCTGCTGATTAAATCACTGCATGTGGATTACAAAAAAGTCGCCAAAGGCGATTTGAAAGCCGTTGCCACACTGACCGAAGGGCAACGTCAACAAATCCTGACCGAACCGAAAGGCGAAGTATTGGTCGCCTGTACCGTAACCGACAGCTCGGGTGAGGAGCCGATTCAGACGCAGATGCTGTGGGCGTGGATTCCCAAAAATAAAAATTAATCCCTAAAGTTTGATAAAAAAAGCGAGCTCGAAAGCTCGCTTTTTTTGTACACAGCCAGACGATTAGATCGCGCGGCGCACCAGCATTTCTTTGATTTTGCCGATGGCTTTGGTCGGGTTCAACTCTTTCGGGCACACATCCACGCAGTTCATAATGGTGTGGCAACGGAACAGTCGATACGGATCGTCCAAGTTATCCAAACGCGCTGAAGTCGCTTCGTCACGCGTATCGGCAATAAAACGATAGGCAGCGAGCAAACCAGCAGGACCAACGAACTTGTCCGGATTCCACCAGAACGATGGACAAGAGGTCGAGCAGCATGCGCACAAAATACATTCGTACAGACCGTTCAACTCTTCACGTTGTTCCGGTGATTGCAGACGTTCTTTTTCAGGCGCTGGAGAGTTGTTGATCAAATATGGTTTGATCGAGTGGTATTGATTGAAGAAGTCGGTCATATCCACGATCAAGTCACGCACCACCGGCAGACCTGGCAATGGGCGCAACACGATGGTTTCCGGCAAGTCGTTCAGGTTGGTCAAGCAGGCCAGGCCGTTTTTACCGTTGATATTCATCGCATCCGAACCGCACACGCCTTCACGGCATGAACGACGGAATGAAATGGTTTCATCTTCTTTTTTCAGACGTACCAA
>CAYPYQ010000177.1:0-13498 GCA_964414735.1 uncultured Hydromonas sp. | reverse complement strand
AAGTGACGCGCAGCAAAAAATTGACAGCGAAGTTTGGCAACAGCTACTGGCGATCCAAACGCCGATGATGCAGGGTATGATGAGTACCTATATCAAGCAAAGTCGGGAAATGTTCCTGCAAATGCGTGACGTCATGGCCTCGCAGACGGCCGTTTTGTTTCAAAACCTCAGCGGTGGGCCGATTACCCCTGAGCTGTTCAAACAAGAGCCTAAAAAAACCAATAAATCCACTGGGAAAACCACGGACAAAATCGCGAAAAAATCTGCCAAATAAACCATGCTGTTTGATTTTCACTGTCACTCCACTGCATCCGACGGTGCACTCGCCCCAGATATCTTGATGGCGCGTGCGGCACGCAATGGGGCACGTCATATCGCGTTGACCGATCATGACCAACTGGCTGGTTTGGCGCAGGCGCGGCAAAGCGCCGAGCAGCTCGGCATGCAGTTTGTCGATGGCGTGGAAATCTCCGTTTCGTGGCGCGGCATGAGTGTTCATATCGTCGGATTAAATCTCGATATCCACAATACGGCGCTGGTGCAAGGATTGAGCGACAATGCTTCCGGCCGAGCCAAACGCGCAGTCATCATTGCCAATCAGTTGGAGGAGGTCGGTGTGCGCAATGTACTGGAACGTGCTTTGACTGAGGCCAACGGGCGCATGGATTTGCTCGCGCGCACGCACTTTGCGCGGGTGATGGTCGCGGATAAAAAAGCAATCAGTGTGCGGCATGTGTTTCAAAATTACCTGACCGAGGGCAAGCCCGGTTTCGTCGCGCACGAATGGGCAGCGCTTGCGCAGGCAGTCGAGTGGATACATGGTGCAGGTGGCGTGGCGGTGCTCGCACATCCCGGGCGCTATCCACATGATGCTGATAGTGAGATGGATTTAATCCGTGAGTTTGTCGGTTTGGGCGGTCAGGCAATCGAGGTTGTCACCGGCAGCCACAGTAAAAAACAATACAAACATTATGCGCAAATCTGCGAGTCATTTGATTTATATGCCTCCGCCGGATCGGATTTTCACGGTGCGGGCGAGAGTAAAATGGACATTGGCCGAGCACCGGCACTGCCAACTGGTTTACGTCCGGTTTGGAATCTGTGGAATTAATTCCTGAACGGGTGATTATTTCGGTAAAATAGCGCCTTGTTAAATGATCTCGGGGCAATCCGCTCCATGACGATAGGAATCGTATGGATTACAACGAACTGATTCGCAATATTACGCTGTACATCATTCCCGTGATTTTGGGGATTACCTTGCACGAGGCTGCGCATGCCTACGCTGCGCGCTGGATGGGGGATGATACCGCTGAGCGTTTGGGACGGATTTCACTCAATCCGGCGCGTCACATTGATCCGGTGGGCACGATTGTGATGCCGCTGTTGCTGTTGATTTTAACCAAAGGTGCGTTTACTTTTGGTTATGCCAAACCGGTTCCGGTCAACTATGCACGTCTGCGTCGCATGGATATGCGCTCGGCGATGCAGGTTGTGGCATTTGCCGGGCCTGCGGCGAATTTGCTGATGGCGATCGGCTGGGCGATTGTGTATGGTTTGTCCACCAGTTTGTTGGGTGGCGAAGAGTTTTTCGTACTGATGAGCCGTGGTGGGATTTTGATTAATCTGGCGCTATTTGCGTTCAATCTGTTTCCAATTTTGCCGCTGGATGGTGGACGCGTATTGAATGGTTTTCTGCCGCGTGGTTTGTCGGCGCAGTTCGAGCGCTTGGAACCGTATGGTGTGTGGATTGTCATGTTTTTGGCGTATGCCACGCCGTTTGTTTTTGATTACTGGATGGGGCCGATTATGTCAGTGGCACAGGCTTTATTGTCACCGCTGATTCATGTGGTTCAGTCCATTTTCTCGTAATTTTTTATCACCGATTTTCTTTAATTTTCTGAGTCTTTTCATGTTTCCAGAACGCGTTTTATCAGGGATGCGCCCAACCGGCGCGCTACATTTAGGTCACTATCATGGTGTGTTGAAAAACTGGGTACGTTTGCAAAGCGAATATCCGTGTTTGTTTTTCGTAGCGGATTGGCACGCGCTGACCACGCACTACGAAGACCCCAGCATCATCGAGTCCAGCACGCATGAAATGGTGATTGACTGGTTGGCCTCCGGTGTGGATCCATCGCAGGCTACGGTGTTTGTCCAATCGCAGGTGATTGAGCATGCCGAATTATTTTTGCTGTTGAGTATGTCGGCACCGTTGGGTTGGCTGGAGCGCGTTCCGACCTACAAAGAACAGATGGAAAAACTCAAGGAAAAAGACCTGTCAACCTACGGCTTTTTGGGCTATCCGTTGTTGCAGGCGGCGGATATTTTGATTTACCGCGCGCAGCATGTACCGGTCGGTGAGGATCAAGTACCGCATCTGGAAATGACACGCGAAATCGCACGTCGTTTTAATTATCTGTACGGTCGTGAAGCGGACTTTGAGGAAAAAGCGCAAGAAGCAGCGAAAAAGCTGGGCAGCAAATTGGCCAAGCAATACATCGAACTGCGCAACCGATTCCAAGAGCAGGGCGAAGAGGAAGCCATCGAGCAAGCACATGCCTTGCTCGATGAGTCGAAAAACTTAACCTTGGCTGATCGTGAGCGTTTGTTTGGTTATTTGGAAGGCAGCCGCAAAATCATCTTGGTAGAGCCGCAAGCCATGCTGACTGAGAACTCACGCATGCCGGGTTTGGACGGACAGAAAATGTCGAAAAGCTATGGCAACACCATTGCGATTCGTGAAGATGCCGAATCCATCACTAAAAAAATCCGCACCATGCCCACCGATCCGGCACGCGTGCGCAAAACCGATGCAGGTGATCCGGAAAAATGTCCGGTGTGGGCATTTCATCAGATTTACAGCGGTGACACCACCTGTGCGTGGGTACAAGAGGGCTGCAAAAATGCCAAAATCGGCTGTCTGGAGTGTAAACAGCCTGTGATTGAGGCGGTTCTGCGAGAGCAACAACCATTGCTGGAGCGTGCGCAAGCTTATATTGACGATCCGACCTTGGTGCGTAACATCATTGCCGATGGCTCGGAAAAAGCACGCAAAATGGCACAGGAAACCATGCGCGACGTACGCGAAGTCATGGGTTTGGGCTAATCTGACGCATGAATTGACAAAAAACCGAGGTTTGAGCACCTCGGTTTTTTAATTTGTATGGTTCTATTCGAGCATCCCTACATTCCTTTAAACGGCGGATGACGATACAGCCATTCAGGTCGATAGGTTGCGATCACCGCAATCGCTGCACCGCTTAAAAATCCTTCGCCCCAGCCGAGCAAAATCGGACTGGCCCAGACGATGTCATTACCTTCCAGCGGAATCAATTTTAAAACATCACCGATCAAACTCAAATTGATCGACATGGCAATCATCATGCCAATGGCTGCGACAAAAAAACCGCGCAGAAAAATATAAACGAATAGACGATGCGGCAATACCCGTTGTACCAAAGCATGTAGCGCGGCGACGATGAGTAAAGGTAAAACGGCGGCCAATAAATATTGCAATCCCCAAATCCACGGGGAAGTACCCAATGTAATACAAGTTACCAATGAGGTGCACGCCAGAGCCAGCAGCGCCATTGGCGCGCCCAACAGCAAATATGCTACGCTCGCACCCACCAGATGGAAATACAAATTGTCCATTACCTGTCCCTTGATGAGCCACAGACAAATGAGGAAAAAACTCAAGCCCAACCACAGATTCAAACGCATGGAGTCATGAAAATCGCGACGATGAACCGAGATACTCAGTGCACCCAAAATGATGCCCAGCGTGATGAAATTAATAATGCCCCAGATCAGTGGTGATAGAAAGTGTAGTGGATCAGCCAGCGTAAACATAAGTGAGGTACAAGAAAAGATAAGATGATGAGCCGAATATAGCACAAGCCTGCCGAGTTAAAAAGTACAATCATAAGGCAATGGCTTGAAAGGCATATTCATGTACAATAATTCTTTAAACCATGCTCAAAAGAAGTTACGAAGCGCTAGAGGTGGCCATAAAAAATGCCTGAACGTCGTTCAGGCATTTTCCAAAACAAAAGCGATGCAACAATTAAGAAGCATCGCGAATGTTTGCAGCTTGTTTACCTTTAGGACCATCAACGATCTCGAAGCTGACGCGTTGTTCTTCCTTCAAAGTTTTGTAGCCATCCATCTCGATAGAAGAGAAGTGAGCGAACAAGTCCTCGCCACCACCATCAGGAGTGATGAAGCCAAAACCTTTGCTGTTGTTAAACCATTTTACGGTACCGGTAGCCATACCCAGCCATCCTTATTCAAAACAAAAAAAATACATCCTCCCGTTTACGCTCAGACTTTTATGTCCAATTGCAAAGCTGTGAGAATCACTTACTGCGCCTGTTGTTACATCACGCATAGCGCGATTGTTGACGCTTTTAGGATGCTTGTCAAGCGATAACGTTGAATTTGTGAGTTTTACCCATAAATACTGATTAAATGGCAGAAAAACAAGCAAAAAAAGACCGACTGTTCGCTTGTTTGCACGCAGCGAAGCTTTGATTTTTCGGTTAATATGGTACAGAGAATTGCAGTGAATTCATGACTGCGCAATGATGATATTTTAAAGTTTTGAAAAAAGATGACGACTAAAAAATCGAATCAACCCGGACACAGCGAAGTCGTGGAATTGGAGCGCCAAAAGGTGCTGACGCCACCGCCGTTGTATCAGGTATGGTTACTCAATGACGATTACACGCCGATGGACTTCGTGGTCGAAGTATTGGAGCGCTATTTTGCCAAGACTGAGGACGAAGCCGAAGTCGTGATGCTCAAAGTGCACCACGAGGGCAAAGCGGTGTGTGGCGAATACCCACGCGACATCGCCGAGACCAAAGTGATGCGTGTGACACGTTTTGCGCGTGAGAGCGGGCATCCGCTGCAATGCGTACTGGAGGAGGGCGTATGATTGCTCATGATTTGGAAGTGACCTTGCACTTGGCATTTGTCGAGGCGCGTAAATCTCGTCATGAGGATTTGACGCTGGAGCATTTACTGTATGCCTTGTTAGACAACCCACTGGCTGCAGAAGCGCTCAACGCAGTCGGTGCAAACATCGCTCAACTCAAAACGGATTTGCAAGAATTCATGGCGAAAAACGTCATGCCGCTCAAAGGCTCGGAGGAGGTAGAAACCACGCCAACGCTGGGTTTTCAGCGCGTGATGCAGCGTGCGGTAGTACATGTGCAATCCGCAGGACACGAAGGCAAAGAGGTCAACGGCGTGGACGTGCTGATCGCGATGTTTGGCGAGAAAGATTCACACGCGGTGTATTTCATGCGCAAGCAGGGGATTGACCGACTGGATTTGACGCAATACGTTTCGCACGGCATTCGTAAAACCGCAGCGGCATCTTCGTCATCCGGCACGACAGGTGCAGCGTCGCAACAAGATCGCTCAAGTAATGCGACGGGTAAAGCGGGCGAAGAAAAAGCTGAAAGCGCGCTGGATAAATACGCGCAGAATCTGAATCGTATGGCTGAAGAAGGGCGACTTGATCCGCTGATTGGGCGTGAGGCGGAGGTATTGCGCACGGTACAGGTGCTCTCGCGTCGTCGCAAAAACAATCCGGTGCTGGTGGGTGAAGCGGGTGTCGGTAAAACCGCGATTGCCGAAGGACTGGCGTGGAAGATCGTGCGAGGTGATGTACCGGATGTATTGGCGCATTCAACGATTTACGCTTTGGATATGGGCGCGCTCATGGCCGGTACGAAATACCGAGGCGATTTTGAACAGCGTTTGAAAGACGTGCTCAATGATTTGGAACAGCACAGCGGCGCGATTTTGTTTGTCGATGAAATTCACATGCTGATCGGTGCAGGCGCGACCAATGGCAGCGCGATGGATGCGAGTAATCTCATCAAGCCGGCGTTGTCGAACGGCACGCTGCGCTGCATCGGCGCGACCACGTTTGACGACTATCGTCGCGTGTTTGAAAAAGACACCGCGCTGGCACGACGCTTCCATAAAATTGATGTGGTGGAGCCGAGTGTGGCGCAGACCATTGATATTCTCAAAGGTTTGAAATCGCAGTTCGAGAGCCATCATCAGGTGAAATACGCGCCGTCGGCGATCATTGCGGCGGCGGAGTTGTCCGACAAATACATGAACGAGCGATTTTTGCCGGACAAGGCGATTGACCTGATGGACGAGGCGGGCGCAGCGCAACGCGTACTGCCCGTAGAACAACGTAAAAAGCAAATCACCAAAGCCGACATCGAAGAATTGATCGCAAAAATCGCACGTATTCCACCGAAGACTGTGACCACAGATGCGCGTACCAAACTCAAGCATTTGGAACGCGATTTGAAAAATGCGGTGTTCGGACAGGATGAGGCGATTGTCGCGGTAGCATCGGCGATCAAGATGGCGCGTGCTGGTTTGGGGCATACCGACAAACCGATTGGCTCGTTTTTATTCACCGGACCGACCGGCGTGGGTAAAACTGAGTTGGCGCGGCAATTGGCGTTTACCTTAGGGATTGAGTTGATCCGCTTTGATATGTCCGAGTATATGGAGCGTCACGCGGTCAGCCGTCTGATTGGTGCGCCGCCGGGCTATGTGGGTTTTGAGCAGGGCGGCTTATTGACGGATGCCGTGACGAAAAAGCCGCATGCGGTGCTGTTGCTCGATGAAATCGAAAAAGCGCATCCGGATATTTTTAATATTCTGTTGCAGGTCATGGATCATGGCTCGCTGACGGATAACAACGGCCGCACGGCGGATTTTCGTAATGTCATCATCATTATGACGACCAATGCGGGTGCACGTGCGATGCAGACGCATGCGCTGGGCTTTGCCAAAGCGACGGTGAGCCAAGATCACAGCGAGGACATCAAGCGTGCGTTTAGCCCCGAGTTTCGCAATCGTCTGGATGGTATTATTTCGTTCAAGGCTTTGGATGAAAACGTGATTTTGCGCGTGGTGGATAAATTCCTGATGCAGCTGGAAAATCAACTGCACGAGAAAAAAGTGGAGATCAGTTTTTCAGATGTTTTACGCAAGCATTTGGCTAAGGTTGGCTTCGATCCGCTCATGGGCGCGCGGCCGATGGCGCGTCTGGTGCAGGATTCAGTCCGTAAGGCGCTGGCGGATGAGCTGCTGTTTGGTAAACTGAAAAACGGTGGTGTGGTGAGTGTGGACTACTCCGAGGCTGAGCAAAAAGTTGTTTTTCAGGTTGAAGCCTCGCGTAAAAAATCAACTGAGAATGTAGAAGCAGCTGTTTGAATTTAACCCCAAAAGGAGCTTTACATGAATACGAATCCATTCAACCCGAATCAGCCGGTGATTGATGTGTCGCCGAATGGCACAATTTTACCCGGTGGTTTTAAGGCGTACGCAGGTTTTTGGCGTCGGCTCATCGCCTATGCGGTGGATGCTTTGATCGTGGGTGTGCCGCTGATGATCCTCGGACGTCTGACCGGTAGCGTGGTGTTGCAACAAAACGCATCCGGTGTGGAGGCGTACACTACCTCGACGCCATTCGCGATTTTCGCCGGTTTGGTATCCATCGCCTATTTTGTCTGGCAGGAAAGCTCGGATAAGCAAGCGACTATAGGTAAAAGCGTGATGGGGCTGAAAGTAACGAATTTGCAGGGTGGACGCATCAGCGTCACGCAGGCTTTGATCCGTTATTTTGGTAAATTCTTGTCTTCGATTATTTTCTATGTTGGTTTTTTCATGGCCGGATTCACGGAGAAAAAACAGGCTTTGCACGATATGTTGGCCAAAACCTTGGTGGTACGACGTTGATTTTTATCTCTGACATAACAAAGGACAGCTTTCGCTGTCCTTTTATTTGCTATGTTGGCTGGGTTTTTACGCCATGACTGTGGCGAATGCATCGGCAACGTAGCCGACGTTTTGGCTGTTCAGACCCGCCACGCACATACGGCCAGATTTGACCAGATACACGGCGAATTCTTCGCGCAGACGATCCACTTGCTCAGGTGATAGGCCGGTGTAGCTGAACATGCCGCGCTGTTTGATCAGGTATGAGAAGTCTTTGCCCGGAACTTTCGCGGTCAAAACTTCGTACAGTTTTTGACGCATGGCTTTGATGCGCTCACGCATTTCGGTCACTTCGCCTTCCCACATAGTGCGCAGCTCGGCTTCGTTCACGACGTTCGCCGTGATGGTGGCGACGTGATACGCAGGGCTGGAGTACATTTTGCGGATGGTCAGTTTCAATTGACCCAACACGCGTTCGGCTTCTTCTGCATCCACACAGATCGCAGACAGACCGCCCGCGCGTTCGCCGTAGTACGACAGATTTTTCGAGAATGAGTTGCTGGTGAAAAAGCTCAGACCCGCGTCAGCAAACAGGCGGATGGCGTAAGCGTCATCCTCAATGCTGTCGCCGAAGCCTTGGTATGCGATGTCCATAAATGGAATCAGTTCATTCGCTTGGATCACTGGAACCAAGGCTTGCCATTGTTCTTTGGACAGATCCACGCCGGTCGGGTTGTGGCAGCATGGGTGCAGCAATACCACGGAGTTTTTCGGCATGGCTTTGAGTGCGGCCAGCATTTCGTCAAATTTCACGCCACCGGTCACGGCGTCGTAGTACGGGTAGGTTTTGACGGTGAAACCAGCAGCTTCAAAAATCGCGCGGTGGTTGTCCCAAGTTGGATCGGAAACATACATTTCGCTGTTCGGGAAATAGCGTTTCAAAAAGTCTGCACCCACGCGCAATGCGCCGGATGCGCCGACGGTTTGAACGGTCGCCACACGTTTGTCGGCCAATACTTTGCTACCGGCGCCAAACAACAGATTTTGACACGCGGTGCGATAGGCGGCGGAGCCTTCCATCGGTAGGTATGGGCGTGGTTCTAAGTGCTGTGCCAACGCGGTTTCTGCTTTAACGACCGATGGCAACAAAGGAATCTTGCCTGCGTCATCGTAGTAAATGCCGATGCCGAGGTTGACTTTCGGTTCGCGCGGGTCTTTTTTGAAGGTTTCAACGAGGGATAAAATCGGGTCGCCTGCATAGGCGTCAACGTGTGCAAACATAGGTTTTCTCTCTTTGAGGGTTCAGTGAAGGAAAATTAACGCTTAATTATACCTATGTTTTAAGCCATATTAAAGGAAAAAACGCTCTGATCGGGTGCAAATTTGGCAAAATTTATGCGGCAAATCAAATGCTTAATCATATGCGCGAGATGCGGGCGCAAGCTAAGGCAAAAGGGTTATGTGTGGGTGGTACAATACACAGTTCAAAAAAGGAATCTCTATGAGCGCACAGATCATCACTTTTCCCAATTCGCCGTTTGAGCTGCACCAGCCGTTTCCACCAGCGGGCGATCAGCCGAGTGCGATTGCGTCGTTGGTTGAAGGAATCAACGATGGCCTGAGCTTTCAGACGCTACTGGGCGTGACCGGATCGGGCAAAACCTACACGATGGCGAATGTGATCGCGCAGACCGGTCGACCCGCGCTGGTACTCGCGCCGAATAAAACCCTCGCGGCGCAGTTGTATTCGGAAATGCGGGAGTTTTTTCCGAACAATGCGGTGGAGTATTTCGTCTCCTACTATGATTATTACCAGCCAGAGGCGTATGTGCCGCAGCGTGATTTATTCATCGAAAAAGATTCGGCGATCAACGAGCACATCGAGCAAATGCGTTTATCTGCCACCAAAAGTCTGCTGGAGCGGCGCGATACCATCATTGTCGGTACGGTGTCGTGCATCTACGGGATTGGTAATCCGCAGGAATACCACCGCATGATTTTGATCGTGCGCGAGGGCGACAAAATTCCGCAACGCGAGATTATTCGTCAACTGGCGGCGATGCAATACAACCGCAATGAGCTGGATTTTGCCCGTGGGACGTTTCGCGTGCGCGGTGACACGATTGATATTTTTCCTGCCGAGCATGCCGATTTGGCGGTGCGCTTGAGTATGTTTGACGATGAGCTGGAGGCAATTCATTTGTTTGACCCGCTGACCGGCAAAGTGACGCAAAAAGTGCCGCGTTTCACGATTTATCCGTCGTCGCACTATGTCACGCCGCGTGATACGGTGCTGCGTGCGGTTGAGGCGATCAAGGATGAGCTGCGCGATCGGCTGAAATTTTTCCACGAAAACGGGCGTTTGGTAGAGGCGCAGCGTTTGGAGGAGCGTACGCGTTTTGATCTGGAGATGTTGGCGCAGGTGGGCTTTTGTAAAGGGATTGAGAACTACTCGTGGCATTTGGCGGGAACGGCGATCGGTGAGCCGCCGCCAACGTTGATTGACTATTTGCCCAAGGATGCATTGATGTTCTTGGACGAATCGCACGTGATGGTCGGGCAATTGGGTGCGATGTATAAGGGCGATCGCTCGCGCAAGGAAAATCTGGTCGATTATGGCTTTCGCCTGCCGTGCGCGCTGGACAATCGGCCGCTGAAATTCGAGGAATTTGAGGGCAAAATGCGCCAGTTGGTGTTTGTCTCGGCGACACCGGCGGACTATGAGAAGCAGAAATCCGATGCGATTGCCGAGCAGGTGGTGCGTCCGACTGGATTGGTTGATCCGCAGGTGCTGGTGCGTCCGGCGAGTACACAGATTGATGATGTATTGAGTGAGATTCGCATTCGTGTCGGCTTGGGTGAGCGCGTGCTGATTACCACGCTGACCAAGCGCATGGCCGAGGATTTGACCGATTATCTGAATGATAACGGCGTGCGCGTGCGCTATCTGCACTCGGACATTGATACCGTGGAGCGTGTGGAAATCATTCGTGATTTACGTTTGGGCGAGTTTGACGTGCTGGTCGGGATTAACTTGCTGCGTGAGGGTTTGGACATTCCTGAGGTATCGCTGGTGGCGATTTTGGACGCGGATAAAGAGGGCTTTTTGCGCTCCGAGCGCTCATTGATCCAGACCATCGGGCGTGCGGCGCGTAATATCCACGGTACGGCGATTTTGTATGCCGATAAAATTACCGACTCGATGCAGCGCGCGATGGATGAAACCGAGCGTCGTCGTACCAAGCAGGTTGCATTTAACCAAGAGCACGGCATTACGCCGAAAGGCGTGCAGAAACGCGTGAAAGACATCATCGATGGTGTGTACAACGATGGCAAGAAAAAAATTGATAAAAGTCGTCAACCGAAACGAACGGACGAACGTTTTGAACAGCTGAGCGAGGTTCAACTTGGCAAGGAAATCGTCAAGCTTGAGAAGCAAATGCTTGATTTAGCTAAGAATTTAGAGTTTGAGCAGGCTGCGAAAACACGTGATCTGATTCATGAGCTGAAATCCAAGTTATTTGGTTCTTGATATTGCCGACAGGCTGAATAGAATAAACCAGATCAAAAGTTTGGCGAGAGTTGTCTATTTAGGTGCAATCGATTTCCTATTGAATCTTATGTCGTAACAATGCGCTTTTTTGCGAATCTTAAGGAGGACAACATACGCTTTGAGATGGTTGGTTCAGACTCAACAAAAACCAAAATACTGTTTGTATGCACTGGGAATATTTGCCGATCTCCTGTTGCACAGGCCATTTTGCAAAAGAAACTTAACCAGTCGGGACTGACAGACAAAATGTATGTCGATTCCGCTGGAACTCATGCCTGCCATGTCGGTGAAAAAGCCGATTCGCGCAGTCAGCATTCCGCCGCTTTTCGTGGCTATAGCTTGATTGGTCATGCAGCACGTCAGATCGTACCGGAGGATTTCGAGCGTTTTGACCTGATTTTGGCGATGGATTGGAAAAATCTGCGTCAATTACAAAGCATGGCTCCTGAATACTGCCGTCATAAAATCGAATTAATCATGCGCTATGCGCAAAATTATGACGATGCCGAAGTGCCTGATCCGTATTACTCCGAACAGGCTGCATTCAATCTGGTGGTTGAATACGTTGAAGACGCGGTGAATGGTTTACTGGATTCCGTTTCCCGACGCTCTGCTAAGGCAGCTTAACGTTATTTGACGCTCCAGAATTAAATAAAAAAGGACAGAGAATGTTGCTCTGTCCTTTTTTGTTGCTTATGTAAGCGATTACAGTTTTTTTAACCCATTTGTCATAATATCCAAAAATTTTCATTTTTCTATCTTTTGACTCTTGAAATCCCATTGGCCGACTCTATTTACTCATCAAGGCGTGCTGAGTGGCGCTTCGATTAGCGAACCGCAGGCACAACGAACAAATTTAATTAGCAGATTGGAGAAATTTAAAATGGGTAAAATCATCGGTATTGACTTGGGTACAACCAACTCATGTGTTGCCATCATGGAAGGCAACACCCCAAAAGTCATCGAAAATGCAGAAGGCGCGCGTACCACGCCATCCATCATCGCGTATCAAGAAGACGGCGAAATTTTGGTCGGTGCATCGGCCAAACGCCAAGCGGTAACCAACCCGAAAAACACCTTGTTCGCGATCAAACGCTTGATCGGCCGTCGTTTCACGGATAAAGAAGTGCAAAAAGACATCGAGCAAATGCCGTTTGACATCATCAAAGCGGACAACGGCGATGCGTGGGTACAAGTACGCGATCAAAAATTGGCTGCACCGCAAATCTCTGCGGAAGTGCTACGCAAAATGAAGAAAACCGCCGAAGATTACTTGGGCGAAACAGTGACTGAAGCGGTGATTACCGTTCCGGCCTACTTCAACGACGCGCAACGTCAAGCCACCAAAGACGCAGGTCGTATCGCGGGCCTGGACGTAAAACGTATCATCAACGAACCGACCGCAGCGGCGTTGGCCTTCGGCTTGGATAAAAAAGAAGGCGGCGATCGCAAAGTAGCCGTGTATGACTTGGGTGGTGGTACATTCGACGTATCCATCATCGAAATCGCCGACGTAGATGGCGAAAAGCAGTTTGAAGTTTTGGCGACCAACGGTGATACATTCTTGGGCGGTGAAGACTTTGACCAACGCGTGATCGGCTATTTGATCGACGAATTCAAAAAAGAGCAGGGCGTAGACTTGTCTAAAGACGTGTTGGCTCTGCAACGTTTGAAAGAAGCGGCTGAAAAAGCGAAAATCGAATTGTCATCATCAGCACAAACTGAAATCAACTTGCCATACATCACCGCCGATGCGAGCGGTCCGAAACACTTGGCGATCAAAATCACCCGCGCGAAACTCGAAGCATTGGTAGAAGACTTGGTGGAGCGCACCATCGAGCCGTGCCGCGTAGCATTAAAAGACGCGGGCTTGAAAGTATCGGATATTGACGATGTCATTTTGGTCGGTGGTCAAACACGCATGCCGAAAGTTCAAGAAAAAGTGAAAGAATTTTTTGGTAAGGAAGCGCGAAAAGACATCAACCCTGATGAAGCTGTAGCCGTAGGTGCCGCGATTCAAGGCCAGGTTTTGGGTGGTGGTCGTACCGATGTATTGTTGCTCGACGTGACGCCATTGTCCTTGGGTATCGAAACCATGGGCGGCGTGATGACCAAGATGATCAACAAAAATACCACGATTCCGACCAAATTCTCGCAAGTGTTCTCAACTGCAGAAGACAA
>CAYPYQ010000176.1:0-1242 GCA_964414735.1 uncultured Hydromonas sp. | reverse complement strand
ACATTCATTTCGGTGAAGGTTTGCGCTGCACCGCGCGCATCTTCGTATTCACCCGCGATCACACGGATATACCCCGCCTCGTTGGGCAGTGTCACCACAGGGATGTTTTCTTTGGCCAGATGCTGGTAGCGCGCCGGTGTGTTTTTGTCCTTCGCCGGTAGATTGACCCAAAGCTGCACCATTTCAAATAATCCGCCGCGTTGGCTGAACGCTTCTGAGTGAAATTCCTCGTGGATGATGCCCGCGCCTGCGGTCATCCATTGCACATCCCCTTCTTTGATCACGCCACCGCCGCCGGTTGAATCCCGATGCGCGACCTCGCCATGATAGGCGATGGTCACGGTCTCAAAACCTTTGTGCGGATGTTGCCCCACGCCATGCGGATGAGCAGTATTCGGCGCAAATTCCCTCGGCGCAGCGTAGTCGAGCATCAGAAACGGATCGGTTTGTTTATCCTCGCCCATGTGCGAAAACAGCGGCTGCACCAAAAAGCCATCGCCGACCCAGTGTTGGCTGGTCGCTTGGTAAATACGACGTACATGACGCATAGTATTTCCTTGCATATCGTGTCCTTTCATTTTCAATTGATTGCATGGCTTATAGGTAGTAATATAGCATTATCATTATTTTTTACAAGTACACACATTTTTTATACTGTGGCAATTTAATTGAGTATTTTGATTATGGACACTCCTGATATCTCCCTAAACACTGAACCGTACCATAGCTTTTGTCCCGTCAATACGACCTTATCGGTGATTGGCGGTAAATGGAAGGTGCTGATTTTGTATCATCTGATTGAGCAAACGCAGCGATTTAACGAACTGCGTCGTCTACTGCCGGAGATTACGCAGCGTATGTTGACATTGCAATTGAGGGAGTTGGAGCAGGATGGACTGATCCACCGCGAGGTCTATCCGGTCGTACCGCCAAAGGTGGAGTACTCATTGACCGAGTTTGGCCGCACACTGCTGCCGGTCATTCAATCTATGCACGCATGGGGCGAGCGCTATGCCAGCGAATTTCAGACACAACCCGGCCAGAAAACCGATTCCGCACCATAAAGGCGCATTTTTTACTTGGTAAAACCGTTTTTTCCCGCTACAATACCCCGCATGAATCACGCACACCGACCTTCCTTCGATTCCATTCAGACCGACGTTCCGATGAACGTCTGTGGTCGTTGGCAAACTTTACGATGGTGTTTAGGCTCTTGGCGCTAAATCTGTTTTCGCATGCGCC
>CAYPYQ010000175.1:0-1954 GCA_964414735.1 uncultured Hydromonas sp. | reverse complement strand
CACACGCGCCCACGTGAGGATAATCGGAATATTGACCGGCATCTGCGTACTTTCTACTGTTTATTTTTTTAATGAATCCATCGGGTTCCATTTTAATCGGTTTTAATCCGTTCGTGCATCATCGTGCAATTGTTTATAGATTTCTTGCGCCAATTTTTCAGAAATGCCTTCCACTTGAGCCAAATCCTGCACGCTGGCGTTTTTTACACCGGCCAATCCGCCAAAGCGTTTGAGCAAAGCCGAACGACGTTTCGCACCCACGCCCTCGATTTCTTCCAGACGCGATACATTGCGTACTTTTGCCCGCGCCGCGCGCATACCGGTGATGGCGAAACGATGCGCCTCATCGCGAATCTGCGCAATCAGCATCAGAGCCTGCGACATTTTGCCCAGTTTCACCTCTGGCCGACCATCGGCAAATACCAAAGTTTCCAAGCCGACCTTGCGCCCTTCGCCTTTCGCTACGCCAACCAGTACACTCAAATCCAAGCCCAAACCCTCGAACACCTCACGCGCCACGGACAACTGCCCTTTGCCACCATCCACCAGCACCACATCCGGCATGTGTTTGGCGAATTCGTCACTGCCTTCGGTTTGCAGCACCGCGATTTTCTCATAGCGCCGTTGCAGCACCTGTTTCATCGCGGCGTAGTCGTCGCCGGCGGTGATGTTTTTGATGTTATAGCGGCGGTATTCATTGTTCTGCATCGCGTGGTTGTGATACACGACGCACGAGGCTTGCGCCGCTTCGCCCGAGGTGTGGCTGATGTCAAAGCACTCCACACGAAACTCGGCTTTCTCTTCGTCAGACTCCAGTTCCAGCTGCAACACTTTGAGCAAATCTTCGGTGCGCGCTTTGGCACTGGCGGATTCCTGCATCCGACGCGACAGGGCCAATTCAGCGTTATTGATCGCCATTTCCAACCAGATTTTACGTTGACCACGCGGCTGTTTGACCCATGTCAGTTGCCGTTCCAGACTGTCGTGCAGTAGTTCACGCACTTCTTTGGATGATAGCAATGCGCCAATAATCACACGCGGCGCTTCGCTGCTCAGATAATGCTGGCTGATGAATGCGTCCAATACATCCTGCTCCGTACAATCCTGCGTATGCTGCGGGAAAAAAGCCTTGTCGCCCAAATGCCGCCCGCCGCGCACCATCGCCAAATTCACGCAGTAGCGCGCATCCGACTGAGCCACCGCAATGATATCGGCATCGGTGTCATCTCCGGTGGATTCGACCGCCTGCTGTTTCATCATATTCGACAGCGCGGCGATTTTGTCACGGTACTGCGCTGCGGTTTCAAAATCCAACGCACTGGCCGCCGACTGCATTTTCCCTTGCAAATCATGCAGTACTTCGTCCGACTCACCGCGCAGAAATTTCATGCTCGCCGCGACATCCTCGGCATACTCCGATGCGCTGATCAGCCCAACGCACGGTGCGGTGCAACGGTCAATCTGATACACCATGCACGGACGCGAGCGATTGCGATACACCGTTTCATCGCAGGTACGAAGGCGAAAGACTTTTTGTAGCAGTTTGATGCTTTCTTTGACCGCATAGCCATTGGGAAACGGCCCGAAATACTGATGCACCTTGTCCACCGCGCCACGGTAGTACACCATACGCGGGAATTCGTGCCGTGTCATTTTGAGAAACGGGTAGGATTTGTCATCGCGAAACAGGATGTTGTAACGTGGCGTGAGCGTTTTGATCAAATTGTTTTCGAGCAATAACGCTTCGGTTTCGGTGCGCGTCACGGTCACTTCGACGCGGGTGATTTTCTGCACCATCAGCGCAATGCGTGGCGACAAGCTCGCCTGACGTTGAAAATAGCTGGTCACGCGCTTTTTCAAATCCTTTGCCTTACCCACGTACAGCACCTCGTCATTCGCACCGATATGGCGATACACACCGGGCAAGTGCGGCAAATTAGCCAACAATTCGCTC
>CAYPYQ010000174.1:0-4216 GCA_964414735.1 uncultured Hydromonas sp. | reverse complement strand
GCGGTTTGGATCAGTTGTGCATTTAGCTCTTTGCGCGGATCGGCGGTGAACAGCCCCGCCTGATCGGTGAGGATGACGAGTACGTCGGCCTCAATCAGATTGGCAACCAGCGCGCCGAGTGTGTCGTTGTCACCGACTTTGATTTCATCGGTGACGACGGTGTCGTTTTCATTGATGATCGGGACGACGCCCAGATGCAACAGTGTGAACATGGCCGAGCGTGCATTGAGATAGCGTTTGCGATCAGCCAAATCCTCGTGCGTGAGCAGAATTTGTGCGGTGACGATGTTGTGCTGGGCAAACTGGGTTTCGTACACCTGCGCCAAGCCCATTTGTCCCACGGCTGCGGCGGCTTGCAGCTCGTCGATATTGGTCGGGCGGCTGCTCCAGTTGAGTCGTTTCATGCCTTCGGCAATCGCGCCACTACTGACCAGCACGACTTCTTTGCCTGCTTGACGCAATACGGCAATCTGCTGCGCCCAGCTGGCGATGGCGGCTTCGTCCAACCCGCGCCCTTCATTGGTCACGAGCGAGCTGCCGACTTTGATGACCACGCGCGTAGCAGTATGCAGCGATACGGGGCGCGCCAAATCCTCAGCGGCGTTGATGCGCACGGTTTGCGTCACGCTCATGATGCGTCCTCCGAACCCTCCGAATGATTCGGCTTTTTTGCCGCAGATAACGGGGTCGCCGCCGGCCGCAATGGACTTTGCAAGCCACTGGATCGGCTCACTGTTTCATCGGACTCATTCGTTGTCGCATTGAGTTGTTCGGCCAGTTTGGCGGCTTGCTCGGCTTCTTCTCGCTCGCGCTGCTCGGTCAGTTTGACTTGATCGACGTAGTTTTGGATGTCTTTCATCAGCACCTCGGTGCCCTCACGCGTCGCCGCAGAAATTTGGTACACCGGTCCTTCCCAGCCGTAGTCTTTGACAAACGCGGCTACGCGCTCGGCACGCTCGGTGTCATCGAGCATATCAAGTTTGTTCAACACCAACCAGCGTGGTTTGTCATACAGCGTTTCGTCGTATTTGCGCAGCTCTTCGACAATCGCGCGTGCTTCGTACACGGGATCGACATTCGGATCAAACGGTGCGAGATCGACCAAATGCAGCAGCAGTCGCGTGCGCGCCAAGTGTTTCAGAAAACGTACGCCCAAGCCCACACCGTCCGCCGCACCTTCGATCAAACCCGGAATATCGGCGATCACGAAACTGCGCTCAGCTGCTGTGCGCACCACACCGAGATTCGGATGCAGCGTGGTGAACGGATAATCGGCGATTTTCGGTCGCGCATTGGACACGGCGGAAATGAGCGTGGATTTACCCGCATTCGGCATACCGAGCAGGCCAACGTCGGCCAATACTTTGAGCTCCAAGCGCAGCGCGAATCGCTCGCCCTCAGTGCCCGGCGTGCATTGACGCGGGGTGCGGTTGGTCGAAGATTTGAAATGCAGATTGCCCAGCCCGCCTTCACCGCCTTTGGCGAGCAATACGGTTTGCCCCGCTTGCGCCAAATCGTGCAGCAAGTCGCCCGATTCGGCATCAAAAATCATGGTGCCGACTGGCATTTTGAGCGTGATGTCTTCGCCACCTTTGCCGTAGCAGTCGCTGGATTGGCCGCGCTCGCCATTCTGTGCGAGGTGCTTTTTGGTATAGCGGTAGTCAATCAGTGTATTGAGATTTTCATCCGCAATCGCGTATACGCTACCGCCACGCCCGCCGTCGCCACCATCAGGCCCGCCATTCGGCTTGTGTTTCTCACGGCGAAAGCTCGCCACGCCGTTGCCACCATTACCGGCGATGACTTCGATTTTTGCTTCGTCTATAAATTTCATGTTCTTTCCTTGCGCTGCACGATACCGCGCGATTTTTATCTTGTCCGTCATTATAAGCGATGCGTGCTTTTTCACCCAAACTTTGCGGCGCGATATGCATAAAAGATTTAAAATAGCACCTTGATTTGTCTGGATTTTTATGAAAACTCGTGATTTCGTCCGCCAAACGCCGCCTTTGGCATGGCTCATCGCCCTAAGCGTTCTGTGTGGTGGTATTTTTGGCAACCTATTGGGCAGCCTGACCACAGAAATTTCCAATGATTTGGTTTTGTCACCAAAGCAAATCGGCTGGCTGATTTTCTGGGGTAACGCCGGTAGTGCCATCGGTGCATTCTTGGGCGGTGACATGGTGTATCGCTTTCGTCCGCGTTCACTCATTTTGTTTTATCTGTTCGGCATGATGTGTGCCATCGGCGTGATGATCACCAGCGTGCGCTATGAGATGCTGGTCGCCGGATTCATCCTGTATGAGGTGATGGTGATCGGTCTATTCACGCTGTCGCATACGCTGATCGGTCAGCTGAATCTGGTGAGCAGCATTCGCGCACGCGTGCTGGCGTTACTGGATGTGGGCTGGAGCATCGGTGCGAGCATTGCGCCGATTTGGGTGATCGTGCTGCTGCGTGCGTATCCGAGCTGGCGTGTGCCGTATGGGATGTTTATCGTGCTGGTGCTGCTGTTGATCATAGCTTACACGCGTCCAGCGATTCGCTCGGCGATTGAGCAACTATCTGGTTTTTCGCGTCCACACAATGATGCGACATCCACCGATGAGGCTCAACCCAAGGCTCATAGTTATTGGCAACTGATGTTTGCGCCGTGGGCGATTTGGGCGTGGATCGCAGCGATTTTGATCGGTTATGTGGAATGGGGACACAGTTATTGGTTTGTGAATTATGCGCATGCGGGGCGTGAAATCGCGCTGGATCAGGCGCGATTTGGCTTGGTTGGATTTACATTGGGGATGGTGTTGGTGCGTGCTTGGCAAGCGTTCATCCACAGCGAATTAACGATCGAGCAGCGCATGGTACGCCTCGGGGTGATCGGCTGTGTGGCATTTATGTCACTGGCATTTTTACCGATGTCGGCGTCGTTGCCATACTTCGCACTGGTGAATTTTTTCGCCGGCGTGGGCATCGGCGTGGTGTTCCCGATTTTGCTCAATCATTTGATTGATTTTGCACCGCATGATACGGCGAAATTTTCAGCGTTGTTGATGTTTTCCATCATCATCGGTGCGCAGTTGGCCGGATTAGTGATTGGCTATGTGAGTGAGCATTTGGGTGTGAACATTGGTTATATGTCGATTGCATTTGCCATGCTCGGTTTTTTTATAGCGACCATGCGTTTATTCAGCATTCACCGCAAAATGCAACACGCGCCCGAGTGACCTTTATCCAGAAACCCCAGCGCGTGTTTCGCCCAATAGACTCAATAAAATTATTTAATTTTTAACCACAAAACCTGATACGGTTTCAAAATCAAATCGGCGCTCAAGGTATAGTTTTGACCACTGATTAAATCTTTGGCTTGTGGTGGCATACCGGACAAGGTAATCGCAGAAATGGTCTGATCGGCTTCGCTGAAATTGACCAACGCGAGAATCGCATCATTGCGCAGATAGCCGAGCACATGCGGATTACGGCAGTCAAAAATATTCAGCCGCGCTCCGGCCAGTTCTGACGTCTCTTTGCGCACTTGGATCAAATGACGCAAGCCTTGGTAAATCTGCCCCGCACTGCTGTCTAAATCATTGCGCTGTGTATAACGCGCGGTATCGCGCGGCGGACGATGTACCCAACGACTGTCATCACTCTTGTTCGGATCACTTTGATAGCTGAACTCATTCATCGTGCCGACTTCATCACCGAGATAGAACAATGGCAAACCACCGCTACTGAGAATCACACTGTGCATCAACAAAATCCGCGCGACGGCATGCGGATCGCCTTGCTCCAAGCCGGTCAATGACGCACACATGCCGCTGATGCGACAGTCGCCGGTATTCGGGTTGTCTTGGAACGGCACACCGCGCGCGAAGCTGCCCTCATAGCGATTGACATAGTAGCGGTTGAGGAATTGACGATGTCGGAATCCATTGATACCGAAATATGCCGCATCCTCATCGGCAAACGTCCAGCCAATATCATCGTGGCAACGCACATAGTTCACCCATGCGGTATGCTCCGGCAGATTGTGGCGGAAGGTTAACGCTTGTTGCAGCAAATTCACTTCACGCGTGGCCAGCGTATTCCATAGCAAAGCCATTTGCAGCGGGTTGTACGACAACTGACATTCATTTTGCGAGATGTACTGCACCACTTTATCCGGATGCACGATGGCTTCGGATTTGAACAGCACACTCGGCGCGGCAATGCGCAT
>CAYPYQ010000173.1:0-3331 GCA_964414735.1 uncultured Hydromonas sp. | reverse complement strand
GAAGCAAGGTCAAGCCATCCCGTCCGAGCTGGCGCTGGCCAAACAATTCGGCGTGTCGCGCATGACCGTGAACCGCGCCATGCGCGAGCTGACGCAGGAGCACGTGCTCACGCGCGTGCAAGGCTCCGGCACCTTTGTCGCGCAGCAGAAATACCAAACCACGCTGGTCGAGATCAACAGCATCGCCCGCGAAATTCGCGCGCGCGGTCATGCGCACCGCGCCGAATTATTTTTATTGGAAAAAAGCAAAGCGAATGAAACGCTCGCTGCCGAGTTCAATGTCGCAGCCAACACCTACCTATTTCACTCGGTGATGCTGCATTTTGAGGACGGCGAGCCGATACAGGTTGAAGAACGCTGGGTCAATCCGAACGTCGCCCCCGAATATCTGCAACAGGATTTTTCGCGCACCACGCCGAATGAATATTTATTAGAAAACGTGCCACTGCAATCCGGCGAATACACTGTCGAAGCGCTGCCCGCGCCCGAAGCCATCGCCGAGATGTTGTACATCAAGAGAAATGAAGCCTGCCTGGTGCTGCAACGCAAAACCCTATCGATGAATCAAATCGCCACACTGGTAACGATGTGGCATCCGGGCGCGCGTTATCAGTTTTCAGGGAAAATTTAGAAACTGCACGAGCAACTCGCGCATATTGCAAAAACAAAAGGAGCCAACGGCTCCTTTGTCATCCACGCATTCAATGGCACTTAGTTTTTCAACGCATCCAATAATTTTTGATGTACACCGCCAAAGCCGCCATTGCTCATCACCAGCACATGATCGCCTGGCTGCGCTTGTACTTTGACCGCTTGCACCAATGCACTCAAATCATCAAACGCACGCGCTTTCTCGCCCAGCGGCGACAATGATTCACCCAAATCCCAGCCCAGTGCATCTTTTCCCTCGCTCGCGCCATAGCCAAACACGAGGTCAGCATCAACCAACGAGTCGGGCAATTGCGACTTCATCACACCGAGCTTCATGGTGTTTGAACGCGGCTCCAGCACCGCGAGGATGCGCGCATTGCCCACGCGTTTACGTAGCCCTGCCACCGTGGTGGCAATCGCCGTCGGATGATGTGCGAAGTCATCGTACACCGTGATGTCGTTGACCACGCCTTTGACCTCCATGCGGCGTTTTGGCATGAGGTAGCGGCTCAATGAGGCTATCGCGGTTTCCGGCGCCACGCCGACGTGACGTGCCGCCGCGATCGCGGCAATGGCATTCAGACGATTGTGCGCACCGGTGACATCCCACGTCGCGCGACCTTGCAGCTGACCATCGAGCACCACGTCAAAACTGTCATCCGCGCCAACGTTGGCGACTTGCCAATTCGCGCTCATGCTGTCATCACCAAAGCGCACCACCGGCGTCCACGCGCCCTTGGCCAGCGTTTCGTCCAGCGATGCTTCGTGGGCGTTCGACACGATCAGCCCTTTGTGCGGAATCGTGCGCACGAGGTGGTGAAATTGTATTTGAATCGCTGCCAGATCAGGGAAAATATCGGCATGGTCGAATTCGAGATTATTCAAAATCGCCGTGCTCGGACGGTAGTGCACAAACTTACTGCGCTTGTCGAAAAACGCGGTGTCGTACTCATCCGCCTCAATCACGAAAAACGGATCGTCGGTCAAACGTGCAGAGATGCCAAAGTTACGCGGCACGCCGCCGATCAAAAAGCCCGGGTTCAAACCGGCGTCTTCGAGCAGCCACGCGAGCATCGAGCTGGTGGTGGTTTTGCCATGCGTGCCCGCGACGGCGAGCACCCATTTGTCGCGCAGAACGTTTTCGCCCAACCATTGCGGGCCGGAAATGTAGGGCAAGCCCTGATCCAAAATCGCTTCCATCAGCGGATTGCCGCGCGAAACGACGTTACCCACCACGAATACATCCGGTTTCAGATCAATTTGCGCCGCATCAAAGCCGCTGATCAGTTCAATACCTTGCTCTTCTAACTGCGTGCTCATCGGCGGATAGACGTTGGCATCGCAGCCGGTGACGCGATAGCCCGCCTGCTTGGCCAGTACCGCAATCCCGCCCATAAACGTGCCGCAAATACCGAGGATATGGATGTGTTTTTGCATGGTCATTTATTTTTCCGCGAATCGGTTATAAAGGCGTCATTGTAGCCGAAAACCCTCAAGCAAAGCCGTTCCACAGGCTATTTGTCATATAAAAAAATAGGACGAAACAGCGTTCGCCCTGCTTTTGATTAGCACTCACTCTCAGACACCTTATTTTTCAGCCAGACGATTCAGACGTGCGAATGCCGCCTGATACTCAGCCTCCAGCTGATCGACCAACTGCGCCGTGGACAATACTTCATCAATCACCGCAACGCCCTGCCCCACGCCCCAGATGTCTTTCCATGCTTTCGCGGAGGTATTACCACCCGAGCCAAAGTTCATTTTCGACTTATCCGCCGTTGGCAAATCATCGGGGTTCAAACCGGCCGCGACGATGCTCTGGCGCAGGTAATTGCCATGGACGCCAGTGAACAGGTTGGTATAAATTACGTCCGAAGCGCTGGCCTCGCAGATCCCCTGTTTGTAAGCCTCAGACGCATTCGCCTCCGAGGTCGCAATGAAACGCGTCCCCATATACGCCAAATCCGCCCCCATCGCCTGCGCCGCGAGCACCGCCGAGCCGTTCGCAATGCTGCCGGACAAAATAATCAAACCATCATAGAACGCACGAATTTCACCGACCAAGGCAAACGGGCTGAGCGTGCCCGCATGTCCACCTGCACCCGCCGCAACCAAAATCAAACCATCCACACCGGCCTCCAGCGCTTTTTTCGCATGACGCGCATTGATCACATCGTGCAGCACGATGCCGCCGTAGGCGTGCGCGCCGTCGATCAACTCTTTCGGCGGGGCTTGCAAACTGGTGATGAAAATCGGCACTTGGTGTTTCAAGCACACCGCGATGTCCTCGCTCAGACGCACATTCGACGCATGCACGATTTGATTGACCGCAAACGGCGCCGGATTGCCTCCCGCAGCCCGATCTGCCGCCAATTCGGCTTGAATCTCAGTCAGCCACGCATCGAGCACACCCTCACCGCGCGCATTGAGCGCGGGAAACGAGCCGACAACGCCGGCTTTGCACTGTGCCTTGACCAGCTCGGGCGTGGACACGATAAACATCGGCGAGGCAATGATGGGCAAACGTAAATTCGATAGCGCGTGCGGTAGGCTCATGCGGTCTCCAGTGGAAATATTTATGTTATTTTTCTAAAAAATCGTTTTCAGAACGATCGTTCGAAGGATTATAAACACAGCCTGCACATCACACAAGCCATTTGAACGAAACAGTCTGCTCCAA
>CAYPYQ010000172.1:0-1666 GCA_964414735.1 uncultured Hydromonas sp. | reverse complement strand
CGATGTAGTCGGTGGTGACGGCGTCGCGGATGGCGTCGTGTTCGTCCGCGCTGGCGGTGCTGATGAGCCATTCGGCGACGGCGATGTAGAGTTTTTCCAACGGGATGCTGTGACTGCGTTGCCACTGTTGTTTGAGGTATTGGGTCAGTTGCGCGAATCGTTCGTACGGCTGATGCTGCACGATCAGTGGCAGGGTTTCGCCGAAGCGGCCTGAGTTGGCAATGTGATCCCAGTATTTGGCAAATAGTTTGAAATCGCCCAGCTCGTCGCGCGTGACATCGCGATTGTCGATGATGTCGTACGGCGGCTCGGGGTTGTAGTTCATGCGAAATTCGGGCGTGTGGCGCGTGATCGGCGTGCCGCGCAGTCGTTTCAAAATGCCGAGTTGAATTTCGTGCGCGCCCCAAGTGTACAGTTCGTTAAAGCCCTGCGCGAAGCTGTCCATGGTCTCAGATGGCAATCCGGCGATCAAGTCAACGTGCAGATGCGCGTCGCTGTGCTCACGCAGCCAGCGGATGTTTTCTTGTGCTTTGGTAAGGTTGGTTTTGCGCGAGATGTGGCCTTGCACCGTGGTGTTGAGCGTTTGGATGCCGACTTCAAATTGCAAACTGCCCGCTGGGAACTGTGCAATCGCGTCTTTGAGCATCGCGGGTAGGTGGTCTGGCACGACTTCAAAATGCACGAACAGCGGATCGTCGGGGCGGGCGTGGATTTTTTCGAGGAAAAAATCGAGGATGCGCCGGCCAGTTTCGGGCTTCAGATTAAACGTGCGATCAACGAATTTGAACGTCCTCGCGCCGCGTTGGTACAGTTTATCCATCTCATCCAAAAACGGTTCGAGCGGGAACGCCCACGCGGTTTTATCGAGGCTGGAGAGGCAAAACTCGCATTTAAACGGACAGCCGCGTGAGGCTTCGACGTAGATATTGCGTTTGGCTAAATCGTGATCGGTGTAAAACGAGTACGGCAGCGTGAGATCGGCTAATTTCGCCTGCTCGCCAACGTGTACTTTCATCAGCGGTTTCGGTCCGTGCAAAACCTGTGTGAGCAGGCGCGGCAGCGTGATTTCGCCCCAGCCGGTGATGACGTAGTCGGCGAGTTTGCAGATGGCTTGCTCTTCTACCTCATACGAAACTTCAGGCCCGCCAACGATCAATACCACTTCGGGCGCACGCGCGCGCAGCGCACGCATGAGCGCGAGGGTTTCATTCACATTCCAGATATACACGCCAAAGCCGATGACGCGCGGTGCGTTTGCCAAAAGCTCATCGCACATCTGCTCTACCGGCGTTTTGATGGTGAATTCGAGCATGCGCGTGTGCGCCTGATGCTCGCCCAGATTGGCCAGCAGGTAGCGCAGCCCGAGCGAGGCGTGCGAGTAACGTGCATTTAAAGTGGTCAGGATAATCATGGCGCGCATTATATCGTGATATATTAGACGGTATCATTGGATTAAAAGAGTACAAAATGACCCGTTCTATTACATTAAGTCGCCTACCGAATATGTATGCGATCACGCGCCAATCGCCCGAGCGTCCGTTCCCCTTGTGGGCGAACGGTGCTGGCTTGGTTTCACTCACCCGCACGAAAAACGAACTGTCGATCGTCTGCGAGCAGTCGCGCGTGCCGCATTCGGTTCAATCATCCACCGACTGGATTGGTTTTC
>CAYPYQ010000171.1:0-2514 GCA_964414735.1 uncultured Hydromonas sp. | reverse complement strand
TACTTGAAATACGGTACAATGCCGACATATTGAAGAAAGAATGAAGCATGGCGCAAAAATTATTGTTTGGTTTTCATGCGGTGCAGGCGCGTTTGCGCGTGGCGTCACGCAGTGTGCAAGAGGTCTACGTCGAGAGTAATCGCGCGGACAAGCGCATGCAAAATTTCATTGGCATGCTGGCGCAAGCGCGGATTGAGCCGCGTATTGTGGAGCGACACCGTTTGGATGGTTTGGTCGGACATTCGCGCCATCAGGGCGTAGCGGCACTGGTGGACGATATGCCGCTGGCGCACAGCTTGGATGATGTGCTGGAAAACGTGTCCGAGCCGCCGTTTTTATTGGTGTTGGACGGCGTGACCGATCCGCATAACCTTGGCGCGTGTTTGCGCGTGGCCGATGCGGCGGGCGTGCATGCGGTGATTGCACCGAAAGACAAAGCCGTTGGTATCAATGCGACGGTGGCTAAAGTTGCCTCCGGTGCGGCTGAGCATGTGCCGTACATCATGGTGACCAATTTGGCGCGTACCTTGCGTGAAATCAAGGAATACGACATTTGGGTGGTCGGAACGGATGATCAGGCGGAAAAAAGTCTGTATCAGTCTCAGGTGGCAGGGCCGATTGCGTGGGTGATGGGTGCTGAGGGCGAAGGCATGCGCCGTTTGACCCGCGAGCATTGCGATGAGTTGGTGAATATCCCGATGGCTGGCTCGGTATCGAGTTTGAACGTATCGGTTGCTTCGGGGGTGTGTTTGTTTGAAACCGTGCGTCAGCGCGGTGCGGCAAAATAGCCCAAATGTGCATAAATTGGGTAAAATACCGTTGTTTTGATTTTTTGAAGAAGGAAAAGCATCATGCGTTTGGATCCGTTACAGCAAAGTGATGACATTGAGGATCGTCGTGGCTCGTCATCCGGCGGTGGCATTTTAGGCAGCGGCGCGGGGCGTATCGGCATCGGTAGTATGATTCTCGCGGCGGTGGCGTATTTCGTGTTTGGCATCAGCCCGACTACGACGTTGACCACTGTAAGCGCGATCAACAGCATGACTGGCGGCTCGCAGACTTCCTCGTCTACTGGAACCAAAGGCTTGCGCACGGCGGATGAGCAAGCGGTATTTGCGTCTAAAATTTTTCAAAGCACCAAGGAGGTATGGACGGAAGCCTTCGGTGGTAAATATCCTGCGCCGACCATGGTGTTATACAGCGGGCGCACGCAAACTGCTTGCGGTATCGGTCAAGCGGCGGCGGGACCATTCTACTGTCCGGGTGACCAAAAGGTGTATCTGGATTTGTCTTTTTTCCAAGAATTGGAACAGCAAATGGGTGCCAATGGCGATTTTGCCCAAGCCTACGTGATCGCGCATGAAGTGGGGCATCATGTACAATACCTGACTGGCATTGAAGCCAAAGTCAGCTCAATGCGTAATCGCGTATCCGAAGCGCAATCCAATGCCTTGTCGGTGCGTATGGAATTGCAGGCTGACTGCTACGCCGGCGTGTGGGCGGCGCGCGCCAACCAAAAAAATCAGATTTTGGAGGATGGAGATATTCAAGAGGGTTTGAATGCCGCGCAGAAAATTGGTGACGATTATCTGCAAAAACGTTCACAAGGCTATGCCGTACCGGATAGCTTTACCCACGGCACTTCCGAGCAACGTATGCGCTGGTTCAAACAAGGTTTGCAAAGCGGTGATCCGAATACCTGCAATACCTTTAGCAATCAAGCCATCTGATCGAGCCGTTTTTTCAAATCAGACTTGAATTTTTGCCCTTTGCCCTTATGTAGCTCAGTAACATAAGGCGAAGGGCAAAGTTTTTATTGGACACCAGCCGAAAGCTGAAAAAAGCATTACACTACCCCTGAAAACCGAATTGCATCGCCTACGCCTGAATTGATAGAACCCTATTGGAGCCACTATGTCAGAAGATACCTTACGCTCAAATCAACCCGATGCTTCGGAGTCATCATCACTCCACGTAGAGCAGTACCCGCTGCTGCCATTGCGCGATGTCGTGGTATTGCCGCACATGGTTGTGCCGCTGTTCGTTGGCCGTGAAAAATCCATTCGCGCATTGGAAACCGCGATGGAGCGCAATCAAACCGTGGTCTTGGTCGCGCAAAAATTCCCGGAGAACGACAATCCGAAGGCTGAAGACGTGTATCGCATCGGCTGTGTGTCACGTATTGTCCAGTTGCTCAAATTGCCCGATGGCACGGTCAAAGTGCTGGTGGAGGGTAAATCGCGTGCTTTGTTGACCAAAGTCATGGATGATGACAATTTCATGCAGGCCGAAGTTGAAGTGCTGGCCGATACCGACAACGACAACGCCGAGGTTGAAGCCTTGCGCCGCACTGTATTGGCACAGTTTGAGTCTTACATCAAGCTCAATAAAAAAATCCCGATTGAGATTTTGAACTCACTCGCGACGATTGATGATGGCTCGCATTTGGCCGATACCATCATCGCGCATCTACCGATTAAACTCGAAATTAAGCAGGAAATGCTCGAATTGCGC
>CAYPYQ010000170.1:0-1961 GCA_964414735.1 uncultured Hydromonas sp. | reverse complement strand
TCCAGCAAGCTGCGCTCATGCGCACCGTGGAGAATTTCTAAGAGCTGCTCTTGCGTTTCCGGCTCAGCCTCGAACATGCTGGCCAGACGTTCAAAAAAAGATTTGTGGCGTTTTTCAGATTTCGCGCCACGCGACGGATAGGAGTCGTCAGACATATCAGTCCAGTAGAGTTAAACAGGCGTTTAGAATAACGTAAAGCGAAATTGGACGCAAGTTTTTTAGCATCCGTTTTTATGGGTTTTTACAATATTTTTATATTTAAAATTAATTGGTTATAAACAAAATTTAAAGTTATTTTTTAATTTCATTTGTGGTATTAATAGACCGTTATTCTCAATCCAAATCTTCACATACTTGCCTAAGCGCCTGTAAGGTCCGCTCCCAATGCTGCTGACAAAAGCCCAAATAGCGGCTGCCCGCATCCCAACCGTCATAATCGAAAGTCAGATGCGTGGCCTCTCCATACTCACCCACTTCCTTGAGTTCAAAAGTGATGCGCTTACCCGACCAGTTAAATGTATTAAATAACGCCTCATTCTCATGAATTTTTTCCCAAATCACTTTTCTATGGGGAATTGCCTCTACCAAATGAATTTTGAGCATCCCATGCGCCTGACCGGGTTGAAATAACCAGATTGTCCGGTCATCCACCCGCTCTTCCTCTGGCGTACACCACCAAGAAGCCAAACCCTCGCGCGTGCTGAGCCGATGAAAGACATCGGCTATTTTTGCCGCTATACGCAGTTGGTATTGAATGCTGGGCATGGTGCATCAAGCTCCGTATTTAATGAGAAACCCCACCGCGAATCAGATGATCAAACGCACCCAATGCTGCCGTCGCACCCGCTCCCATCGAGATGATGATTTGCTTGTACGGCTGCGTGGTACAGTCACCCGCCGCAAATACGCCAGCAACGGATGTCTGACCGCGTGCGTCAATTTCAATTTCACCGCGCTGGGTCAGCGCCACAGTATCTTTGAGCCAGTCGGTGTTGGGCAACAAACCGATTTGTACGAAAATACCGGCCAATTCAACCACATGCTCCTGCTCGGTCGCGCGGTCTTTGTAGCGCAAACCAGTGACTTTCGAGCCGTCACCAATCACTTCCGTGGTCAGCGCTTCGGTATGCACGGTGACGTTCGGCAAACTGAACAATTTATCTTGTAATACCGCATCCGCACGTAGTTTGCTGTCAAATTCAAGCAAAGTCACATGCTCAACGATACCCGCTAAGTCGATGGCTGCTTCAACGCCCGAGTTACCACCGCCGATCACCGCCACTTTTTTGCCTTTGAACAGTGGACCGTCACAGTGCGGGCAGTACGCCACACCTTTTGCACGGTATTCAGTTTCGCCCGGTACATTCATATTGCGCCAACGTGCACCCGTCGCCAAAATCACCGTTTTGCTTTTCAGCGTTGCGCCGTTTTCCAGTTGTACACCGATCAGACCATCACTGCCCGCAGGGATCAGCTTATTGGCTTTTTGCACATTCATCACGTCCACCGGATAGGCTTTGACATGCTGTTCCAATGCGGCTGCCAACTTCGGCCCTTCGGTTTCGGTCACAGAGATGAAGTTTTCAATCGCCAAGGTATCCAACACCTGACCACCGAAACGCTCAGCGACCACACCTGTGGCAATGCCTTTGCGCGCCGCGTAAATGGCCGCCGCCGCACCGGCAGGACCGCCGCCGACCACGAGTACATCAAATGCTGCTTTCGCATTCAATTTCTCCGCAGCCTTGGCATCAGCATTGCTATCGAGCTTCGGTAAGATTTCTTCCAAAGTCATGCGCCCTTGACCAAACTCAGTACCATTGAGGAATGCGGTTGGCACCGCCATGATGCTGCGCGATTTCACTTCGTCTTGGAAATCCGCGCCGTCAATCATGGTGTGCGTGATGTTCGGGTTCAAAACCGCCAATAGGTTCAAAGACTGCACAACCTCTGGACAATTG
>CAYPYQ010000169.1:0-4315 GCA_964414735.1 uncultured Hydromonas sp. | reverse complement strand
ATCCTGCCAATGAAAATCGAGGAAATCCACCACCATACCAATACGCAAGCGATCCAGCATATTGCCCAATGCGCCACCGGCAATCATGGCAAAACCCACGTTTTGCACGATCTTCTGACGGCTGTGGTAAATTTGAAACATAAAAACCGCCGCAGCCGCTACCGCCAGCACGGTAAAAAACCAACGCTGCCAACCATCATGGTTGGCCAAAAAGCTAAATGCCGCACCCGGGTTATAAGTCAGACCCAAATTAAAAAACGAAGTCACCGGCTCAAACTCATGCAGCGCGTAGCGCGCCTCCACCGCAAATTTACTGATTTGATCAACGGCAATCACGATCAGAACCACCACCCAATACGGCCACACAGACGATTTGTTTTTAGAAAAAGAATTCACAAGCCACCCATTATCAATAATGAAAAGAGCGCATCGCTCCCATGCAAACGGTTTAAATCATAGCATAAGGGCAGGTATCCACCCGCCCTTATATCAAACCCAGTATATTTTACGCAAATTGCCGCGTTTCACCCGCACCAAACAGATTCGACACGCAGCGCGCGCACAGCGTCGGATGCTCGGCATTGCTACCGACATCCACGGTGACATGCCAGCAGCGCTCGCATTTTTGTCCTTGTGCCACTTCAACTTCGACACCAGGCTCGCCCTGCGCCACTTCCGCTGCCGAGGTAATCAATACGAATTTCAAATCGTTACCCAAACGCGCAAGCAGCGCCGTATCCGCTTCCGGCGCACTGATGCGCACCTTAGCCTGCAACGCCGAGCCGATCAATTCTGCGCCACGCGCATCTTCCAATGCCTTGTTCACATCATCACGCAGCTGGCGAATCCGCCCCCAATCGGCGAGCAAAGCATCCGCATCCTTCGGCATCGGAATGGTATGGTACAACTCGGTAAACACCGTTTCCTCATCCGACACACCCGCCAGAATCGGCCATGCTTCCTCAGCGGTGAAGCTCAGAATCGGCGCCATCACACGCACCAATGACTGCGTGATGTGCCACAGCGCCGTTTGCGCACTGCGACGTGCCACAACATCCGGCGCGCTGGTGTACAAACGGTCTTTCAAAATATCGAGGTAGAAACCACCCAAATCCTCGGAGCAGAAAATTTGCATCTTCGCCACCAGCGGATGGAACTCGTATTTTTCCGCATGCGCGAGTAATTCAGCTTGCCACTGCGCGGTTTTCGCCAGTGCGTAGCGGTCGATTTCAAGTAGCTCATCGACATTCATCAACTGGGTGTTGGCATCAAAATCCGATAAATTCGCCAGCAAGAAACGCAAGGTATTGCGAATCCGGCGATAGCCCTCGGATACACGTTTTAAAATCTCATCGGAGATGGACAATTCACCCGAGTAATCGGTCGCGGCGACCCACAAACGGATGATTTCCGCACCCATTTTATTCGCCACGGTTTGCGGTGCGACGATATTGCCGACCGATTTACTCATCTTGCGCCCTTGCCCATCGACCACGAAACCGTGGGTCAACAAGGCATCATACGGCGCACGACCGTCCAGCATCGAGCCGGTCAACAATGAGGAGTGGAACCAGCCACGGTGCTGATCCGAACCTTCGAGGTACAAATCCGCCGGCCATTTGAGCGCATCGGCGTGCGAGCCGCGCAGCACGTGAAAATGCGTCGTACCCGAGTCAAACCACACGTCCAGCGTGTCTTTATTTTTCACGTAATCGGCCGCATCGCTGCCCAAAAATTCGTTGATGTCCAGCGTTTGCCACGCTTCGATACCGTTCGCCTCGACCAGCTGCGCCACACGCTCGAGCAACTCCGGCGTATTCGGGTGCAATTGTCCCGTCGCCTTGTGCAGGAAAAACGGCATCGGCACGCCCCATTGGCGTTGACGCGACAGCGTCCAGTCGGGACGATTGGCAATCATCGCGTGCAAACGTGCTTTACCCCACGATGGGAAAAATTGAGTTGCTTCCACGCCTTTGAGTGCGGTTTCGCGCAGGCTCTCGCCATTCACCGATTTGTCCATCGAGGCAAACCATTGCGTAGTCGCACGGTAGATCAGTGGCGTTTTGTGACGCCAGCAGTGCATATAGCTGTGGTCGTATTTGACCACTTTGAACAAGGCGCCGACCTCTTGTAATTTTTCAACGATCACCGGATTGGCTTTCCAAATATGCATGCCGCCAAAGAACGGCAAATCGTCGGCATACACGCCGTTCGCCAATACCGGCGTCAAAATATCATCGTTGCTCACGCCGTGCGTTGTGCAGGATATAAAGTCATCCACACCATACGCCGGCGCGGAATGCACAATCCCCGTACCCGCATCAGTAGTGACATAGTCACCCAGATAAATCGGCGAGAGGCGATCGTAAAATGGATGGTGGAACGCGACGTGATCGAGTTTATCACCCATGGTTTTCGCCACGACTTCACCGGTCAAACCATAGCGTTGCAAGCATGATTCGACCAAGTCCGTTGCCAAGATCAGCTGACCTTTTTCAGTACTCACCAGCGCGTATTCAACTTCGGGATGTACGTTTAAGGCTTGGTTTGACGGAATGGTCCACGGCGTGGTGGTCCAAATCACGATGTAGCCTGTTTGCGCCACCGGTACGCCAAACGCAGCGCTCAGCTTGTCATGCTCAGCAAAGGCAAAACCCACGTCTATCGCCAAGTCCACTTTATCCTGATACTCAACCTCAGCCTCGGCCAATGCGGATTCACAATCGAAACACCAGTTCACCGGTTTCAAACCACGATACACATAGCCTTTGTCCAAAATTTTGCCGAGTGCGCGAATTTCATTCGCCTCATTGGCAAAATTCATGGTTTTGTACGGATTGTCCCATTCGCCCAAAACGCCCAAACGCATGAAATCCACTTTTTGCGATTCGATTTGCTCGGCGGCATAGGCACGGGATTTTTCCTGCACTTCGCGCGTAGGTAAACCACGACCGTGGATCGACTCGATTTTGTTCTCAATCGGCATACCGTGGCAGTCCCAGCCCGGTACGTAAGGCGCATCAAAGCCCGCCATCGTGCGCGATTTAATGATGATATCCTTCAGAATCTTATTGACCGCGTGACCAATGTGAATGTCACCGTTGGCATACGGCGGGCCGTCGTGCAAAATAAATTTCGGACGGTTTTGCTCAGCCGCCACTTGGCGGATTTTCTCGTAGCGTTTTTGTTTTTGCCACTGAGCAACCCACTGCGGTTCGCGTTTGGCCAGATCACCACGCATCGGAAATGGCGTGTCCAACAGATTGACGGGGTAAGAATTCTTTTCGCTCATAAAAGGGACTAATTAAAAACGGGCTGGGCAACGCACCCAGAAAGCGTATCGGTAACGCCAGTAGCAACCAGCAAACCAGCGTCACAAAGACGCGTATTCTACCTGAAAATCAAGGGTTTATCAGTAGGAAATCAAGCTGTGTGCGTAGCAAAAAAGGCTCGGCACGCCTGTACATCGGCATTGATCGCCGCAATCAGCGCATCAAAATCATCGAACTTTGCCTCGTCACGGATTTTGTGTTGAATGGTTACGCAAGCCAGCTGCCCATACACCGAGGCATCAAAACCCAACAAATGCACTTCGCACCAGCACTGACCATTGCTGTGCACACTCGGGCGAATACCGATGCTCGCCGCGCCCTGAATAACCCGCTCTGATTCGCCGGACAAGCGCACCGACACGGCGTAGATGCCTTGTGTCGCCAACTGCTGCGGCATTTTCAGATTAATCGTCGGAAAACCGATCGTGCGCCCCAACTGTTGTCCACGAATCACATGCCCCGATAACGTCAACGGATGCCCAAGCAACTGCACCGCATGAACAATCTCACCTGCGGCCAAACGCTCACGTATGCTGGAGCTGGAAATACGCTCTCCATCATGCAGCACCGAATGCAGATTGTGCAATTCATAGCCGTACTGCGTTTGCAGGGTTTGCAGCAATGCAAAATCACCCTTGCGCTGCGCGCCAAAGCGAAAATCATCACCCACCATGAGCAATTCTGCATTCAACTGCTCGTGCAATACCGTTTGTACAAATACTTCGGCGGGCATGCTGGCCAGCGTCGCATCAAATGGCAAAATCACCACTTGCTCGATACCGAGATTTTTCAATGCGGTAACCTTATCGCGTAACGGCATGATCTGTGTGGGTAGTGGCACACCGCGCATCTGCGCGAAATACGCTTTCGGGTTCGGTGCAAAAGTCACGACCGTCGGCGTTAAACCCCGCTCGGTCGCTAACGCTACCAAATGCCGCAACACCGCCGCATGACCGACGTGCACACCATCAAAATTCCCGATA
>CAYPYQ010000168.1:0-2965 GCA_964414735.1 uncultured Hydromonas sp. | reverse complement strand
TTCTCACGACACGCCGCCCAAGCCTGTGGCTCGCCACGCCAAAATGCCGCTGTCGTCGGATGCGCCTGCGCATTAGGCAAGGTCTCCAAATTCACCGAAAACTCACCGACGGATTCCCCCGCTGCATTTACCGCCACGCAGGCAAAAGACAACATCGAATGCGGCCCAGGAATCGGGCCGTCGGTTTCAATATCGGTGACAAAGTAGAGTTCAGATTTGGGCATACTTGTTTGTAAATTGTATTGAGAATTGGTGCGGCTATTCCGCCTCCCCCACCATTTTCGCAATAATGCCATCCAAAACATCAAGGTTGCCAAATTGGATCACCAGTTTGCCTTTGTTTTTCGCGCCCATTTTGATTTCAACCGCTGCGCCGAGGGTATCGGACAGGCGCTCTTGCAGGTGCACGATGTCGCCGGAGATGATTTTGGTTTTGGCTTTGTGCGCGGTTTCGCCTTTGAGAATTTGCTGTACGCGTTTTTCCGCTTCACGCGCGGTCAGGCGGCGATTGGCGATTTCTTGAGCGAGCAGAATTTGTTGAGCGTTGTCCAGTGACAGCAAGGCACGTGCGTGCCCCATGTCGATGTCACCGGCGAGCAGCATGGTTTGCACCGGCTGTGCGAGGTTGAGTAAACGCAGTAGATTGGATACGGCGCTGCGTGAACGGCCAATAGCTTGGGCACAGGTTTCGTGGGTGTAGTCGAATTCGCGGATGAGGCGTTGCAGGCCTTGCGCTTCTTCGAGCGGGTTGAGGTCTTCGCGCTGGATGTTTTCGATCAAGGCGAGTGCGAGGGCTTGCTGATCGTTAACGTCTTTGATGAGGACGGGAATTTCGTCCAATCCGGCGATGCCAGTGGCACGATAGCGTCGTTCGCCAGCGATAATTTCATAGCGGTTGGGATCGTCGGCCAGTGCGCGCACGATGATGGGCTGCATCAGTCCCTGCTCTTTGATGGATTCAGCCAATTCGTTCAGCGCGGTTTCGTCCATGTGGGTGCGCGGTTGGTATTTGCCCGCTTGGATGACTTTGCGTGACAGTAAGGTGAGTCTGCCGGCGGGATTGTTGTTGGCTTCAGCTTGGTTGATTTCAACGGCGTGCTGGACGCTCATTTGCTGTGATGCGCCGATCAGGACATCGAGTCCGCGACCCAAGCCGCCTTTTTTAGGTTTTGCCATGATGCTGTTCCATTTTTAAATAGTGAGTACTTGCTTTCGTCATTACAGAGGTTTGGCGAGCAATTCCTTTGCAAATTCGAGGTAGGCTTGTGCGCCGCGCGAGTTACGATCGTAGATGACACCGGGTAGTCCATAGCTCGGTGCTTCGGCCAAACGGACGTTACGCGGGATCACGGTGTCGAATACTTTGTCGCCAAAATGTTCTTTGAGCTGTGCGGCCACTTGCTGCTGTAAGGTGATGCGCGGGTCGAACATGACGCGCAGCAGGCAGATGATTTCAAGGTCGGGATTGAGGTTGCTGTGCAGCGTGCGTATGGTGTTCACCAGATCGGACAGCCCTTCGAGGGCGAAGTATTCGCATTGCATCGGGATGAGTACGCCCTGCGCACTGCACAGACCATTGAGCGTGAGCATGGACAGCGACGGAGGGCAGTCGATCAGTATGTAGTCGTATTGGTCGGCAATCTGTGCCAGCGCGTCGCGCAGGCGGTATTCGCGGCGGTCAAAATCCACCAGCTCTACTTCGGCGCCGGCCAGGTCGCGGTTCGCTGCGAGCAGTGCGTAGCCGATTTCAGGTGGCTGGATGATGGCTTTGTCGATCTCTTTCAGTCCCAGCAGCACGTGGTAGACGGTGGACGGTAGGCTGTGTTTGTCCACACCGCTGCCCATGGTGGCGTTACCCTGCGGGTCAAGGTCAATCAGTAGGACGCGTTGCCCGAGCTGCGCCAGTGCGGCGGCGAGATTGACCGTGGTGGTGGTTTTGCCGACGCCGCCTTTTTGATTGGCCACGCAGAAGATTTTAGTCATGATGTGCCCTTCGGATGAGTGTACGTTTCGTTAATCCTGCTGATTTTAACCAAATGTCGTTGCGCATTCAGCTGTGGAACGTGAATTTCGTGCGTTTCGATTTGCCATTGATTTGCAAAAGCCTGTTGCAGTTCGTTGATTTCTTCGCTGGGCAGTACGCCTTTCATCGCGGCGAAGCAGCCATCGTCGGCCAAAACGGCATGCGAGAGCTGCACGAACAATGCAATACTGGCAAAGGCGCGGCTGGTGATCAGATCAAAGCGCTGCTCGCTCGGTAAATCCTCGACTTTGCCCGTGACTACCGTCAGATTATCGAGCGAGAGCTGTGCTTTCACCTGCTGTAAAAACGCAGTTTTTTTATGCACCGGATCAATCAACGTCAATGACCAGTCGGGGCGTAAAATCGCCAATACCACGCCTGGTAAACCACCGCCAGTGCCGACATCGAGAATGCGAGCCTTGCTTTTGTTGGTCAGCCATTGTTCTAAATGACTGATAATAGCGACTGAATCAAGTAAGTGGGCGCTCACCATTTCTTCTGTTTGGCGAATGGCGGTGAGGTTGTAGACGGGGTTCCATTTGGCCATGAGTGAAAGATATTCTACGAGCTGTTTGATCTGTCCCTCATTGATGGTGCCTCGGATTTCGACGGGAAACTCAGCCAGTCCTTCGCGTAATAAGGTTTCGGCCTGAGTGGCGTTGAATGCGCCGCTGCGGTTACGAGCGGCTTTATTCATCGCTCTGCTCCGCTGTTTGGATGGCACCTTGTGCTTGGTTCAGGCGTTTGATGTGCACCAGCAGCAGTGAAATCGCCGCAGGGGTTACGCCGGAGATGCGTGCTGCTTGACCGATGGTTTCGGGGGCGTGGTCAATCAGTTTGTGCTTGACCTCATTCGACAGACCTTTGACCTCACGGTAATTCAGATGTTTCGGAATGTGCGTGGTTTCGTGGTTGGCGTGCTTGCTGATTTCCTCTTTTTGC
>CAYPYQ010000167.1:0-1388 GCA_964414735.1 uncultured Hydromonas sp. | reverse complement strand
TCTTTGGCTTCTTTCGCGGCGGCGAGGACTTCGTCCAGCGGCATGAGTTTTTCACGTTCGAGCCCGGTGTCGTAGTGGGCGGATTGCGAGCAGTAGCCGCAGTCTTCGGGACACGCGCCGGTTTTGATGTTGAGTAATACGGCTTTTTCGATTTCTTCGGGTTCGTGGTGCGCGAGGTGGATGGTTTGCGCTTGGTGAATCAGGCTCATCAGCGGTTGCTCGTACAGCGCGGCGATTTCGGTGAGCGTGTAGTCGTGGCGTAAAGTGGTCATGTTGGTTACGTGATCTCTGGTTATTCGGGTAGCACTTTGTGCGGATTCATGAGGTTGTGCGGATCGAGCGTGTGCTTGAGCGCACGCATGAGGTGCAATTCTACCGAGGTTTTAACCTCGAACATCCGTGCTTTTTTCAGTAGGCCGATCCCGTGCTCGGCGGAGATGCTGCCATGAAAGCGCTGTACCTGTTGGTAGACAATGGCGTTAATGGCTTCTTCGTGCGCCATCAGTTCGTCGGCGTTGGCAAAGGCCGTGCCCGTGCTGACATTGAAATGCACATTGCCATCGCCCATGTGGCCGAATACCACCGGCTGTATGCCGGCAAAGGTGGCTTCGAGCGCGGCTTCGGTGTCGTTGATGAATGAGGTGATTGCGGAGATGGGTACGCTGACATCGTGTTTGACGTTTTTGCCCACGGCTTTTTGCGCGGCGGAAATCTGCTCGCGCAGTTGCCACAGATGCTCGGCCTGCGTGAGGCTGTCGGCGACGATGGCTTGCTCAATGAGGTTTTGCTCCAGCAGCTGGTTGAGCGGGGCGAGTACGTGTGGCGCGTCGGTATCGGTGGAAAATTGCGAAATTTCGATCAACGCGGCGTATAACTGTGGTGCGTCTGCCCACGGATGCGCGCAGTTCAGATGGGTGCAGACCCGTTGCAGCGCGTAGGGTGAAATCAGTTCAAACGCGGTCAGATGCGCGTCGAACCGCTGGCGCAGTTGGGTAAACGCGTGCATGAGCTGCGTCAAATCGTTTACACCGATCAATGCGACGGTACGCCCCGTCGGCTGCGGATAGAGTTTGAGCACGGCGGCGGTGATGATGCCGAGTGTGCCTTCCGCGCCGATAAACAGTTGCTTCAGGTCGTAGCCGGTATTGTTTTTGCGCAGGGTGTTGAGTGTCGAGAGGATTTGACCATCGGCGAGCACGACCTCCAGTCCGAGGCACAGATCGCGCATATTGCCGTAGCGCAGGACCTGCGTGCCGCCTGCGTTGGTCGCGAGATTGCCACCGATGGTGGCGGACAGCTCGGAGGCGAGGCTGAGCGGGAATAGTAGGTTATGTTCAGCAGCGAGCTGTTGCACTTGTGCCAGCGTTACGCCGGATTGCACGGTGAGG
>CAYPYQ010000166.1:0-7710 GCA_964414735.1 uncultured Hydromonas sp. | reverse complement strand
CGGGCGTGCGCCCTTGTGTTTTAATCGACACTCAGCAATTGCCTTACTTGTTTATTTCCTGCTTTATCCTGTGCAATGGCTTCAAGTAGGTGCTGTCTATTGGCGCGGCTTGATAATAAATAAATGGTTTCTCTCAGGCTTGAACCATACAAAGCCATGAATTGCATAACCCGCTGCCGTTTGTATGCTCTGACCTTCATTTACGCCATCGCCACCATTGAGGTGTACGCCCTCGTTGAGCGTTTCGGTTGGCTCACTCGCACCTCGCAATGTTTCCCCGCGCGAATGAGTAGGCTGATCAACATATCAATACTAAACTTATCCCATTTGCCACGGGTTAGATCAGATACACGCGCTTGACTTACTCCAAACACTTCAGCGGCTTGTGCCTGTGTCCATTGGTTGCGCTTGATGGTGTCGTTCAGTTGAATCATTAAATCGGTACGCATTTTCAGCAATTCAGCCTCTTCACGGGAAAACCCTAAATCGGTGAAAACGTTGCCGGTGCTTTTAGTTACTGTTTCGATGTGCATATTATTCCCCCTGTATTTGCTTGTAACGCTTCTTCGCTATATCTATGTCACTTTGAGCGGTTTTCTGGGTTTTCTTCTGAAAAGCGTGTAATACATACACCGCGCTCTTAAACTTTGCCACATAAATCACCCGCCATTCACCCTGCACATGAATCCGTATCTCATACGCCCCCATGCCTACGGTTTTCATTGGCTTAATGTCTGATGGTTCTAAGCCGCCTTGTATTAGACTAAGATTAAAACCAGCCTCCCGCTTTGCATCCAATGGAAATGATTTTAAATCATCAAGACTTGAGCCAACAAATTCAATAGATTTCATGTGTTAATTATATAAGTTTTTGTATATTATAGCCATCTATTGCTCACCGCGGCAAATTTATTTTTAATGAATTAGCCACCTTTATACATCAAGCTAATAATTATTCATCATGCGTATAATTTTGAATAACGGGCGTGCGTTTTGGGGTGTTTGTGGCGGATGTTACGATTTCAAAACGTCACATTCACAAATCGTAACGTAATCGTCACACCTAAACCCGCGCCAGTATTGAGTTGTGACGATGTTACGATTTGAAGCCCCCAAAACCGAGAAAAATTTTTTCGCTTACAAGGTCAACATTTTTAGGTTGATTCCTGCACAATCCCGAATTTTTTAACGCCTCTACGCGCCCGTGTACTGGACATATAAAGCCATTCCATGCGTTCAATTGATCTAAAAACAAGGTAAACATTTTTAAAACAGGGATTTTTTTTACGCATGGGGTGAACGACGGTCTATGGCTTGTGCTTGATTGAACTTTTACACCCCCCTACCGTACCACTTTCAACTTAGATCGTTTCACTTTGTTGATAGGCCGCTCCTCAGGTTCATCATCGGGCAATGAGCCGATCTGTTCATTCAGCGGTATCTCACGCATAGTACGCTTACCATCCCGCACATCATCCAAACAATCAGCCCATGCCTGCATCATGGCAATACGCTCAGGAATATGCAATTTAGCCCCGTAGGTACGTTCCACCTCGCTTTCTTTGATATGGGCTAACTGCAACTCTGCTAAGTCACTGGGATAGTTAAGGTAGTTTACCAGCCCCTTTTTAGCCAAACCTCTGAACCCGTGAACGTCTTGTTTATCCTTATACCCAATCCGCTTCAAAGCGCCTACCAGCGACGCCTCATTAATCACGCCCGATTTAGATACATTCGATGGGAAAAGGTGAGCGCCACCCCCGCTGATGAAATGCAATTCTTTGAGTAACGCAATCGCTTGGCGGCTCAACGGCACATAGTGAACCGTATTTTTTTTCATGCCGTATATCTTTTGTCCTTGATCGTCATAGACGGCGGCTGGAACTGTCCACAACTTGGTTTTTAGGTCAAAATCAGCCCACCTTGCCCCTCTTAACTCAGCATTACGGACAAAGGTCAGGGCAATCAACTGCAAAGCAATACGGTACACCACGTTGCCATCATACGCGGCAATATCGCGCAACAGTTGCCCCGCTTCTTCTAATGGCACATGAATATGGTTCTGAACTGGTCGCGGGGGGATAATCAGCGTTAAATCAATAGATGCCATCGGGTGAGCGCTGATAATCGCCCGCACAACAGCATAATCAAACACCTTGCGCAAATAGGTAGCGACACGACCGGCCACATCATACGCACCGCGCTTCACCACACCATCAATGACGCTCACCACCACAATAGGCGTAATCTGACTAATCGGCAATGTACCCAGCTTCGATAAGGCGTTTTTTTCTAAAAACCGCCAAACGCGCAAAGCCTGTTTGTTCTGCTTCCCCACTCGCCACACATCCCACCATGCGCGTGCCACCGCCTCAAACGTATTACTTTGAGCCTGTACCGTCACCGCCTTGCTTTTAGTGCGCTCATGGGCAGGGTTGATACCTTGATTGACCAACTCACGCGCCTGCCTATGCAATTCGCGCGCCTGAGCCAATGAAACAACCGGATATGCACCCAACGACACCCGCGACGCACGCCCACCAATGCGGAAACGATAAAACCACAACCATGAGCCGCCATCTTGCCTCTGTAATGACAAGCCGCGACCATCGGCAATATTTTTTTCAATCTTATCTTTTTCGGCAATAATCGCCGCCTCAACCTCTGAAATGCGGTTTTTTAGCTTACTGTCGTTTAATGGGATAGTTGCCATTTGGAAAGCCTGTATTTACTGGTGTTTCCATGAATTTGTGTATCAGATTCATGCTTTTTGTTGTGTTTAGTATAATCTGATACACAATCTGATACACATTTTATTTTGTACCCGCCGTTTCCCAGCATTGCCCACAGATGACAAAAAACCCGCAAAACGTAGTGTTTATGCGGGTTTCTTTGGTGTTCTATGGTATCAATTGCTAACCATTTGGTGCCGAGGGAGGGAATCGAACCCTCACTCCTTTCGGAACCGGATTTTGAGTCCGGCGCGTCTACCAATTCCACCACCTCGGCGTGAGATCGACATTATGCCGAATCTCCCTCGCATGCGCAAGTATTTTTTACAGAAGTGTTACTTTTTCATCGCGCCGAACATCACTTTACCCAACTCGACACCCCATTGGTCAAAGCTGTTGATGTCCCACACCACGCCCTGCAGGAAGGTTTTGTGCTCGTACAGTGCGATCAGCGCGCCCAGCGTATGCGGCGTGAGGTTATTTAAATGCAAACGCGAGCTCGGCTGGTTGGCGGGGAAGTGACTGTACGATGGCTTTTTCTCCCATTCATTGCGCAGGCTATCGGGCAATGCAGCGATGCCGTAGGCAAGTGCGTCGGATTGCGCTTGTGCAAACAGCAGCAAATCGGCCTCGCGGCTGTCGCCCTCATAGGCAGGCGGCAGGCTTGGCTCAATGCTGATGATGTCCAACGGCACGCGCACACGCCCTTGGTGCAGCAATTGGAAAAAGCTGTGCTGCGTGGTGGTTCCCAAGCCGCCGAACAGTACCGGCGCGGTGGCGTAGTGCACCGAGTCACCTTGTTTGTCGATGGATTTGCCATTTGATTCCATTTCCAGTTGTTGCAAGTAGTCTGGCAAATAGCGCAAACGCTCCGCGTAACTGATCACACCATGCACCTGAGCACCGTGGAAATTGGTGTACCACACGCCGAGCATGGCGAGCATGGCGGGCATGTTGTTGGTAAACGGCGCATTCAGGAAATGCTCATCCATTTCGTGCGCGCCGTCGAGCAATTGCTGGAATTGCGCCGTACCCAACGCAATCGCAATCGACAGGCCAATCGCGGACCACAGCGAGAATCGCCCACCGACCCATTCGGGCAGGGTGTAGCAGCGCTCGGCCGAGATGCCCCATGCGGCGGCGGCTTTGGTATTATTAGACGTGGCGCAAAAATGCGTTTGTTTGACACCGCCGTCATCATTCATCGCCACGCCATAATGCGCGCACAGCCATGCGTGCGCTGCGGTGGCGTTGACCTGCGTTTCCATGGTGGAGAAGCTTTTTGAGGACAAAATGAACAGCGTGGTCTCAGGATTCAGACCTTTGATGACGCGTTGCAGTTCAACCGGATCAATATTCGCCACGAAGTGCACACGTGGTTGCGCCTGATCGGCGAGCGCGTGACAAATCAGGCGCGGACCTAAGTCCGAACCGCCGATGCCGAGATTAACCACATCGGTAATGGCTTGGCCAGAATGGCCTTTGACTTGTCCACTGCGGACGGCTTCGGCAAAACTGAAGAATCGTTCGCGCGTCGCGGCGACTTCGCTGGGAATGGCATTATCAGCACCTTTGAACGAACCACGCAGAGCGACGTGCAGCACCGCTCGGTTTTCAGAGGTATTGATCGCTTCACCTTCAAACATGCGTTTTTGCCATGCGCGCCACGCTTGTTCGTTGAGCAATTGTTCAAATAACATCAAGGTCTCATCATTGACATGGTGACGCGAGTAGTCCAGCTCCATATTGCAGGTACAAATGCGATAACGCTCGGAGCGTTTCGCGTCGGCTTGGCGCAATTGTTCTAAGCTGTGCTTTTTTAAATCTCGGTGGTGGGAGGTCAACGTGGCCCAAGCAGCTGTTTGTGTGGGATTCATATGCAATCCTTTATTTGAGGGTTTGTGTGCAGTGCACCATAAAAACCGAAATTTCGTAATCGTCATGGATGAACGCGTCGGGTCATCGTGTTTGCGGCGCGGCATGAACGAAAGAGCGCCGCAAATAGTACGTTCAGTGCGATTGTTGTCTGTGTCATTCTATCGAAAAATACCCGTCTGCGTTCTATAATCTTTTATGTGAGAATTATAAAAAAACCTGCGATGACTCTCGCAGGTTTTTCTCTGATCATAGATCGTGACTACTATTTCGGTAACGATCTCTTGATAACGCAGTCGCATTTATTCCATCGCGCGTTTACCGTTATCACGCTGTACGTCGTTGCGTTTGTTTTTTTGTTTGAGGACTTGTTTATCCAACTTGTCTACTGCGAAATCAATCGCGGTATACAGGTCTTCTTGTGCATCTTCGGCATAAAAGTCCTGACCGTTTGAGCGCAAACTCAACGAGGCTTTTTGAATGTGTTTTTCAACCGAAAAAATGGCTTTCACTTCCACCGCATGGTCAAAATGATGTTTGACCCGCTCCAGTTTTTCCACCAAATGCTCGCGAATGGCAGGTGTCACTTCAACGTGATGACCAGTGAGTTGTACGTTCATACGAACCTCCTTTAAATCAGCGTATCCATCAGAATAGGCTTGAATCTTCTTCACCATTCCAATCGACCGCTTATTGAAAAACCGTTTGGTGACCGAGATGATCTCATGATCGTGCACTTGGCTACAGGATACCACGATGCAACTTATTTGCAAGCCCTCCTGCCCGTTATCTGCAATATTGATTTTTTTCTCACCCACGAGCCGCCATAAACCACCAACAGCCCCCAACAGGCTGCTGCCCACAGGCTTTTGTTCTATTTTGACGTCTCCCCGAAAGAACCAACTCCGCAATGTTTAAAAAATAAACAAAAACCGTAAAAATGATGTTATATTGGTGAAATTTGGTGCGACGCACAAAACATAAATCCACAATATATCCACACAGGAGCAACCTTTATGAATAAACCTTGGCTGAGTCAGTACGGTGACATTCCGGCTGAAATCAACATCAATCAGTTCGCCTCCATCGCGGCAATTTACGAAGACGCATTCACCCGCTACGCACAGCGTCCGCTGGCCATGAGTATGGAAAAAACCCTGACCTACGCCGAAGTGAAAGCCTATTCCGATCAGGTCGGCGCATGGTTGCAACAGCGCGGTTTACAAAAAGGCGATCGCATCGCGGTGATGATGCCCAACTGTCTGCAATACGTGGTGGTGGTTGCAGCAATTTTGCGTGCAGGGTTCTGCGTGGTGAATGTCAACCCGCTGTACACCACCGACGAGTTGGAACACCAGCTCAAGGACTCCGGTGCCAAAGCGATTTTCATTTTGGAAAACTTCGCCGTGACTCTGGAGCACGCGCTGCCGCATTTGCCGGAAATGAAACACATCATCGTCAGCAAAATGGGGGATTTCCTCGGTTTTAAAGGACGCATAGTCGATTTTGTATTGAAATACGTCAAAAAAATGATTCCGGCGTGGCGCATCGACAATGCCATTGCATTCAAACAAGTGCTGTCCGAAAGCCAAAACCTCAACCTGACACCGGTCAGCCTGACCCATGACGATTTGGCCTTTTTGCAATACACCGGCGGTACCACCGGTGTGGCCAAAGGTGCGATGCTCACGCATGGCAACCTCGTGGCCAACGTCCTGCAAGTCACCTCATGGTGCAGCGAAGCATTCAAAGGCATGAGCGAACAGGAGCAGCCGGTATTCCTGCAGGCATTGCCGCTGTATCACATCTTTGGCTTTACCGCCGGCGCGATGTACTGCATGCACATCGGCGGCCAAGTCCTGCTGATTGCCAACGCACGCGACGTTCACGCCATGATCGGCGATTTGCACAAACACGCGGTACACGTATTCCCTGCAGTCAATACCTTGTTCAACGCTTTACTGCATCATCCGGAATTCAAAAAAATCGACTTCTCCAACCTGCGCGTCGCCTTGGGCGGCGGCATGTCGGTACAACGCTCGGTCGCTGAAGAGTTCTACCAACAAACCGGCAAACCGATCATTGAGGCTTACGGCTTATCGGAAACCAGTCCAGGTGCATTGTTTAACCCCGTGACCGCAACGCAATACACCGGCTACACCGGCTTGCCGCTACCATCGACCGACATTGCCATTCTGGACGACGATGGCAAAGAAGTGCCGCTCGGCCAAACCGGCGAAATTTGTATTCGCGGCCCGCAAGTCATGGCTGGCTACTGGCAACGTCCGGATGAAACCGAAAAAGTCATGACCGCGGATGGCTATTTCCGCTCTGGCGACATCGGGGTGATGAACGAACAAGGTTATGTCAAATTGGTGGATCGTAAAAAAGACATGATTTTGGTTTCTGGCTTTAACGTCTATCCGAACGAAGTCGAAGACGTCGCCGTGACCTATCCGAAAGTGCTCGAAGCCGCCGCTGTTGCCATGCCGCACGAACACTCCGGCGAAGCGGTCAAACTGTTCATTGTCAAAAAAGACGACAGCCTGACGGCGGAAGAATTGCAAAACTACTTGAAAGAACACTTGACCGGCTACAAACGCCCGAAAGTGATCGAATTCCGCACCGAATTACCAAAATCCAATGTCGGCAAAATCCTGCGCAAAGAACTGCGCGGACAATAAAACATAAAAAACCTCCACAGCAGACCAGCCGCCCGTGTTTACATGGGCGGTTTTGGTTTTCAGCGGCGTGATATAATGCAAGCTCATGTCCGCCAGACAATCGCTGGCGTGCGCTTTTTTAAGCCACGCGGGAGGAAAGTCCGGACTCCACAGAGCACAATAGCGGCTAACAGCCGTCCGCCGAAAGCCCTCGGGTATAAGGCGAGGAATAGGGCCACAGAGACGAGCGTATTCAGTTACGGTGAAACGCGGTAACCTCTATTGGGAGCAACATCAAATAGGCACGCATTGAAGCGGCTCGCTGAGCGTGCGGGTAGATGGCTAAAGCGCTGCGGTAACGCAGCGTGTAGAGGAATGATTGTCGTGGGGCGACCCATTACAGAATCCGGCTTATCGGTGGGCTTGAATGATTCAGTCGG
>CAYPYQ010000165.1:0-2207 GCA_964414735.1 uncultured Hydromonas sp. | reverse complement strand
GCTTCGTAGGATTTTTCCGGGTGGACGATTTGCACCATTTCGACTTTTTCAAATTGATGCTGGCGAATCATGCCGCGCGTGTCGCGTCCGGCGGAGCCTGCTTCGGAACGGAAGCACGGTGTTTGCGCGGTCAATTTGATGGGTAATTGAGTCGAATCAACAATCGCATCTCGAACGATATTGGTCAAAGGAACTTCGGAAGTGGGGATTAAATAAAGTTCGCGAGAGTCTTCGTCGCCACCTTTGGTCACCCAGAACAAATCCTCTTTAAACTTTGGTAACTGTCCTGTACCGTATAAGCTATCCGCATTCACCATATAGGGTGTGTAGCACTCGGTGTAGCCATGCTGTGAAGTGTGTGTGTCGAGCATGAATTGTGCCAATGCACGATGCAGACGCGCCAAGCCACCACGCATGAAGCTAAAGCGTGAGCCAGTCAATTTACCCGCCATCTCAAAGTCCAACTGACCGATTTTTTCGCCCAGCGCGACGTGATCCTGCACTTCAAAGTCGAATTTCGGCGTATCGCCCCAGCGTGCGACTTCGACGTTTTCAGTCTCATCTGCGCCCACAGGTACCGATTCGTTTGGCAGATTTGGCATGTTTAACAGCAGGGTGCGCATTTGATTTTGTACCTCGTCCAATTGCTCGGCTGAGGTTTTGAGTTCGTCACCGATGCCTGCGACCTGCGCCATGATGTCGGATGCGTCCAATTTTTGCGATTTGCGAACACCGATTTCTTTGGAGAGTTTGTTGCGTTGGGATTGCAGTTCCTCGGTTTTCACTTGGATGGCTTTACGCTGCGCTTCCAAAGCATTAAATCCCGCCACGTCCAGCTCAAAGCCACGGGTTTTCAGGCGTTGAGCCACGTTGTCAATATCTTTACGCAATAATTGTATGTCTAACATAAATACATCCGAATCTATGGGTGAGCAAAATAATCAGGGATAGCCACAGCTATCAAAGCATGATTTTAGCAGATACGCGGGGGAATTTTGCTACAATGCGCGGCAATAGAACAACACGATTTGCCCGCGCAGGCAAAACCACAGACAAGGAATATCATGAGCATCAAATCAGATAAATGGATCCGTCGTATGGCAGAGCAACACGGGATGATCGAGCCGTTTGAACCGAACCAGGTGCGCTATGTGAACGATCAACGCATCGTCAGCTACGGCACCTCCAGCTATGGCTACGACATCCGTTGTGCCAATGAATTCAAAATTTTCACCAATGTGAACAGCAGCATCATTGACCCGAAAAATTTTGACCCCAACTGCTTTGTCGAGCATGTCGGCGATACCTGCATCATCCCGCCGAACTCGTTCGTACTCGCGCGCACGGTCGAGTATTTTCGTATTCCGCGCAGCGTTTTGACCGTTTGCTTGGGCAAATCTACCTATGCACGCTGCGGCATCATCGTCAACGTCACGCCGTTTGAACCCGAGTGGGAAGGCTTTGTGACGCTGGAGTTCTCCAATACCACACCGCTGCCAGCGAAAATCTACGCCAACGAAGGTTGCGCGCAGGTATTGTTCTTCGAGTCTGACGAAGAATGCGAAACTTCATACAAAGACCGCGGTGGTAAATACCAAGGCCAAACCGGCGTGGTGGTGCCACGGATGTAATATATCGGGATGAGACGCTGATCTGTGTTTGAAAACATCATCGTCTCGTTCCATTTGCATGCGTGACACTCTACTTTTAGCCTTAATCCATCTACCGACTTCTGCATGAATTCTGACGAATTCAGGCGTAGCATGTGCGTGCGCTTAACTGAAAAAGGAGAAGCGGATGAGCACAACGATGATGAAAATCGGTTCGGATTATCACCCGCGCGAAGAGTTGTTGAATGCTTTGTTTCACGGCTTGGGCGTGGTATTTGGCATTGTGATGCTGGTGATGATGCTGGTCAAAGCAGCCGGTTCGAGCGTTGATTTCAGTGGATTTCAAATCACGGGCTTGGCTTTGTATGGCGCGAGCCTGATTCTGATGTTTTTGAGCTCGACTCTATATCATACGCTGTCCAATACGGCGGCAAAATTCGCACTCAAACGCTTGGATCACTGTGCAATTTTTGCGCTGATCGCCGGAACGTACACACCGATTTTGCTGATCGGGGTGAATAATCAAAAGGCATTGGTGCTGTTTTGGGCGGTTTGGAGCATCGCACTGGTCGGAATCATATTCAAAATGTTTTTTGT
>CAYPYQ010000164.1:0-2798 GCA_964414735.1 uncultured Hydromonas sp. | reverse complement strand
CAAGCGGGCATCACCAATTACCAATACGCGTTTAACCGCGACATGACCGAGCGCTTTTTCTACAACGCCGATGCGGAAATGCTGTTCATCCCACAGCAGGGCACGCTGGCACTGCGCACCGAAATGGGTGTGCTGGAAGTGCCGCCGCTGTACATCGCTGTAATTCCGCGTGGGGTCAAGTTCCAAGTGCGCTCCGCAGGCGACGCAGCCGAATCGCGTGGCTATCTGTGCGAAAACCACGGCTCACCATTCGAACTGCCAGGCTTGGGGCCGATCGGTGCGAATGGTTTGGCCAACCCACGTGATTTCCAATCACCAGTAGCAGCCTTTGAAGAGCGCACGGGCGACTTTGAACTGGTGGCGAAATTTGACGGCGCATTCTGGAGCGCCGCGATTGACCACTCACCGCTGAATGTCGTCGCATGGCACGGCAATTACGCGCCGTATCGCTATAATCTCGCTGATTTCAACACAGTCAACACCGTCAGCTTCGACCACTGCGACCCGTCAATTTTCACCGTACTGACCTCAGCTTCTGCCATCCCAGGCACGGCCAACTGCGACTTCGTGATTTTCCCTCCACGCTGGATGGTGGCCGAAGACACCTTCCGCCCACCATGGTTCCACCGCAACATCATGAGCGAATTCATGGGGCTGATTCATGGCGTGTACGATGCCAAAGCCGAAGGTTTCGTACCGGGTGGCGCCAGCTTGCACAACTGCATGTCGCCGCACGGTCCGGATGCCGCCACTTTTGCCAAAGCCTCCACCTGCGAGCTCAAGCCGGAATATCAGGGTAACACCATGGCATTTATGTTGGAAAGCTGCTGGGTCATGCACCCGACCGCCGCTGCGCTTAAAGCCGCGCATTTCCAATCGGACTACATGAATGTGTGGCAAGGGTTACAATCCCATTTCAAAAAGCCCTAAATATAAAACCCTGAATACCCAACGCTCTTTGCAAGGTAAACATCAATGATGACATTGAACGAAACCCATAAGCCCGAGTTGCGCAGCTGGCTCGCCAGCGCCAACGACGGCCAAACCGACTTTCCGATTCAAAATTTGCCGTTCGCGTCATTCAAACGCCGCGATAGTCACGAACCTTTTCGCGGCGGCGTGGCGATTGGCGATCAAGTATTGGACTTATCGTATTTGGCGCAACGCGGCTTGGTCAGCGGCTTGGCATTGGACGCAGCGAAAGCGGCCAGCGCACAGACGCTCAATGCCTTGATGAGCATGGGCTTGGAAACATGGTCAGCGCTGCGACTCGCGCTCTCGCGTGGTTTACGTGCGGATGCCGATGAGCAAACTCAGAAAAACTGGGCGGGCTGTCTCGTACCGCAAACCGACGTGTGCTATCAAGTACCCGCACAGATTGGTGACTACACCGATTTTTACACGTCGATTTACCACGCCACCAACGTTGGCAAACTGTTCCGCCCCGACCAACCGCTGATGCCGAACTATCAATGGATTCCGATCGGTTATCATGGTCGAGCCTCATCGGTGGTCATTTCCGGCACGGATTTCAAACGTCCGGTGTCGCAAGTCAAACCACCTGCCGACCCAGCGCCGAAAATGTCGCCCTCCAACCGCATGGATTACGAGTTGGAATTGGGCGTGTACATCGGCGTGGGCAACGATTTGGGCAAACGCATCGCGCTGAACGACGCGCCACGGCATGTGTTCGGCCTGTGCCTGCTCAACGACTGGTCGGCACGCGATATTCAAGCGTGGGAATACCAACCGCTCGGCCCGTTTTTAGCGAAAAACTTCGCTACCAGCGTCTCGCCGTGGATTGTCACACTCGAAGCACTCGCGCCGTTCATGGGGGCGTGGACTCGTCCCGAGGATCATCCACAGCCGTTGCCCTATTTGGACTCCCAGTTGGTACGTGAAAAGGGCAGTCTCGACATCACACTGGACGTGCACTTGCAAACCGCACAGATGCAAAATGCTGGCGATTGGCATCACCTGACCCGTGGCAATTACCAAGACGCCTACTGGAGCTTTTGGCAAATGGTCGCGCACCACACCATCAATGGCTGTAATTTGAATGCCGGTGATTTGCTCGGCACAGGCACGCTGTCCGGTCCGACGCTGGAGGAAGCCGGCGCCCTGATCGAGATCACCACCAACGGTCAAAACCCGATTACACTGAGCAATGGCGAACAACGCACGTTTTTACAAGACGGCGATGCCGTGAAAATGAGCGCCTTCTGCCGATGCGATGGTTATCCACGCATCGGCTTTGGCGAGGTGGTTGGGCGTGTATTACCCGCCGCCGCGTTTTAATCGACGTTTTTAACGATAAAAAAGGAGCGGCTCATGCGCGTTTTGTACGATTATTTTCGCTCTTCCGCCGCATATCGCGTGCGCATTGCGCTGAATCTCAAAGGCTTGGACTACGACAGCGTGCCTGTCCCTTTGCTGGAGGACGCACAACGCGCCGAACCGTATTTGGCAAAAAACCCGCAAGGCTTGGTTCCCACTTTGCAGGATGGCGATGCGCTGCTCACCCAATCCCTTGCCATCTGCGAATATCTGGATGAAACCTATCCCGAGCCTGCACTGCTGCCGCGCGATGCTTACGCGCGCGCGCAGGTACGCGCGCTGGCGCTCAGCGTGGCGTGCGACATTCACCCGATCAATAATCTGCGCGTGCTGCGTCAGCTTGAATCGCAGTTTGGTGCGGATCAAACGCAAAAAAATGCATGGTACACGCACTGGGTGGCGGTCGGTTTGTCGGCGCTGGAGCAGCAAGTGCAGGCAACGCGTGGGCGTTTTTGTTTCGG